>JAOPYP010000672.1 GCA_025964635.1 Actinomycetes bacterium
ATCGAGTCCAGCCTGGATGGAGTGGCGGCACTGGCCGGTCCCACCGTCGGCTACACCGCCCCGGAGGAGGACCCGCCCTTCGGCGCCGACGCGGACCACGGTGAAGGCCGCTTCACCGGCCCGTACAACCTGTCCGGCCACCCCGCCATCTCACTGCCCGTGCCCACGGCCGGCCTGCCCGCCGGACTCCAGCTGGCCGGCCGCCGCGGCGGCGACCGGGCGCTGCTCCAGGTGGCGGCCGCGGCAGAAAGGCTGCTGGCCGGCCGTGACCCGGATGACCGACAGAGGGAGAACTGACGCATGGCGCCCACGGTGAGTTACCGCACGCTCGACCTGGCCGGCGTCGGCGTGCCGGTGATCGACCTGGACGCCGCCCAGGACGGCCCGCGGCTGGTCGTCCTGGCCGGCGTGCACGGCTGCGAGTACGCGCCGATGGCCGCGGTGCGCCGGTGGGCCAGGGAACTGGGCGACCGGGAGCTGCGCGGCAGCGTGACCGCGGTGCCGGTGCTCAACCTGTCCGCGTTCCGGTCCCGCACCCCGTTCGTCACCCCGGACGACGGCAAGAACCTCAACCGGTGCTTTCCGGGGAATCCGTCCGGGACGTTCACCGAACGGCTGGCGGACGCGGCGTTCAGGCAGCTCATCGCCGGTGCCGACGCGGTGATCGACGTGCACGCCGGGGACATGGTCGAGGCGCTCGAACCGTTCGCGCTCTACGACGCCGGGCCGGCCGAGGCCGGCGCCCGGGAGCTGGCCACCGCGTACGGGCTGGGCTATGTGATCCGCCAGGAACCCGGACCGGACCGGGCCGTGGGCGGCACCAGCAGCGCGGCCGCTGCCACCCTCGGGATTCCCGCCATCATTGCCGAGGCCGGCGGCTGCGGGCTGGTCGAGCGGGCCGCGGTCGAGACGCACGTGCGCGGGCTCAACGGCGTGCTCGCGGCGCTCGGCATGGCCGGGGATCCGCCGCCCGGCGGACCCGGCCGCGGTCCCACGTACCTCCGGCGCTTCCTGTGGCTGCGCTGCGCGGACGAGGGCTGGTGGGAGCCCGCGGTCCGGCCCGGGGAAACGGTGGCCGAGGGCCAGCTGCTCGGCACCGTGAGCACGCTCGACGGGGGCCGGGTCCTCCAGTCCATCACCGCGCCCGCGCCGGGCGTGCCCATGTTCGTGACCAGCTCACCCGCGGTGATCGCGGACGGCCTGCTGCTGGGACTGGGAGCCGAGTAGGGTCCGTCAGCCCAGGGGCGCGCCGACCCGCTCCCGCACTTCCTGCACGGCCCACTGGTTACCGTCCGGGTCGGCGAAGAACATGAACTTCCCGCCGTCCCGGGGGTCGAGCTGCTGGATGTCCGAGACCTCGACCCCCCGGCCGGCCAGCTCGGCCCGGGCGGCGTCGATGTCCGCGACGATCAGCTGAAGATGAGCCCCCGCCCCGTTGGCGGCGTCCGTGCTGACCACCACGGGACCGATCACGACCGAGCAGGCCGATCCGGGCGGCGTCATGTGCACCACCCGCATGGCCGGGGTGGGCTGCGTGTCGGCGTCCAGATGGAACCCGAGCTTCTCCAGGTAGAAGCCCTTCGCCCGGTCGATGTCGGTGACCGGGACCACGACCACTTCCAGCTTCCAGTCCATGATGTCCATTCCTTCCGGCTGGTGCGCCTGGGCGGCGCTCTTGGTCCTAGGACGGAGCTGCCGCGCCAGTCTCGACATCCGTGACCCGGAATTTTGTCAGTGACCGCGGCCGCCCGGCGCGCTGGTCACCGCCGGTGTTCACGGGCCTGGTTTCCATGGCTGCCACGATTCCGCGCCGGGCCGGGCTCCGGCAAGCCTGGCTGGTCCGGGCCGCTGTCCCCCGGTGACGACCCTGCTCCGTTTCACGGGACCCGGGGTAGGCCCAGGCCCACCCCGCAACTAGGTGCGCCCCTATAGCGCCGGGCCCCCGGGCAGGATCACGATGGCTGACATGTGGATCCTCTTCATGGTCGGCTGGCGGGTCATCCGGAGGCTGCTGCGCACTCTGGGCCGGGGCGTCCTGCTGGTGCCGGTCGCCGCGATGGGCATGGCGCTGTTCGGGGTGCGCCCGTGGACGGTCGCGGCGGTCGGGCTGGCCGTGATCGTGGCGATCTGGCGGCCGGGCGTGGCGGGGGTGCTGCTGCCGGTCACCATGGTGATCGCCGGGATAAGCGGCCTCGTGGTGGCCGCCACCCAGTCCGGATCAGGCTTCTGGGCCGTTTCCGTCCTCGGCCCGCTCAAGCGGCGCCTGGTCCGCGGGACCGTCCGGCGTCCCCCGGTCATCGTGAAGCGGGCCATCGTCAAGGGCCATCAGGTCGTGGTGGCCGGGCCCGGCGCCGGGGGCGGGCCCAGCCGGCTGGTGCAGGTCCCCGCGGGCGTGCACGTGAACTGGAATCCGGGCCCGGTCACCGGGGCCGCGACGCTCAGCGGGGGCCCGGGTACGAAGATCGCGATGCAGGCGTCACCCGCCGCGGCCTGGCAGGCGGCTGGACGCGCCGGGGGCGCGGCCTTTCACATCACCCCCGGTGGCGGCATCGGCTCCGGTGGCGGCCTGTGGCGGGGCGGACTGCTGGTCCCGCTCGCCTTGCTGCTGCTCACCCTGGGCTTGTGGCTCCTGCCGCGCAGCGTGGCCGCGCTGCGGACGCACGCCGCCGGGCTGGTGAGCTCGCTGCGGCAGCGGATGCTGGAGAATCGCTGGGGCATTCTCCTGGTCCCGGTTGCGCTACTCGGCCTGACCGTGTTCGGCGTCCAGCTGTGGACGGTCGCGGCGGTCCTGGTCTCCGTGGTCACCGCGGTGCGGTGGCCGGTCATCGCGGCGGACCTGGTCCCGGTCGCGCTGACCGGGTTCGCGGTCCGGGGCTTCATGATCGCGGCGGGCTGGCAGTCGCTGCTGCCGGTGGAGCGGCCCGGCGTGTATTACGGCATCATCCTGGTCGCCACCCGCCAGACAGCCATGCTGGCCGGGGCCGAGGCCAGCGCGTTCCTCGTGGTGGCCGCCTGGCTGGTGCCGCGGACCATCGGCGCGCACGCCCGCGCGGTCCTGGTTCCGGGGCGGGATCTGGAGCTGGAGGGCCGGGTGCAGCGGCTGACCGAGACCCGGGACCTGGCGGTGGACGCCGCCACGACGGAACTGCGCCGGATCGAGCGGAACCTGCACGACGGTGCCCAGGCTCGCCTGGTCGCCCTGGGCATGAACCTGCGGGCGGTGGAGCGGCTGCTGCCGGCCCGCCCGGAGGCTGCGCTGGCCCTGGTCGCCGAGGCCCGGGAGACCTCGCTGCGGGCCCTGAACGATCTGCGCGACCTGGTTCGCGGCATCTGCCCGCCGGTCCTCGCCGACCGCGGCCTCGGCCACGCGGTGCGGGCCCTGGCCCTGGACACCCCGCTCCCGGTCGACCTGGACATCGACCTGCCCGGGCGGCTGTCCGCGCCGGTCGAGACCGCCTGCTACTTCGCGGTGGCGGAAGCCCTGGCCAACGCGGTGCGGCACTCCGGCGCGTGCCGGGTGCACATCCGCATCCAGCACGCCGGCGGCCTGCTGCGGGTCCACGTGGCCGACGACGGGGCGGGCGGGGCCGACCCGGGCCTGGGCACCGGGCTGCGCGGCGTGGAACAGCGGCTGGCCGCCTTTGATGGCATCCTGGCCGTGAGCAGTCCGCCCGGAGGGCCGACCATGATCGCCATGGAGGTGCCGTGCGCGTTGTCGTCGCCGAAGACCTGTTCCTGCTGAGGGACGGTCTGACCCGGCTGCTCACGGCGCACGGCTTCGAGATCGCCGCATCGGTGGACAGCGCGCCTGGCCTGCTGTGCGCCCTGCTGGAACAGCGGCCCGACGTGGCGGTGGTGGATGTCCGGCTACCGCCCTCGTTCGCCGACGACGGGCTGCAGGCGGCGCTGGCCGCCCGGCAGCAGGTGCCGGGCCTGCCGGTACTGCTGCTCTCGCAGTACGTCGAGCAGCTGTACGCCCGTGAGCTGCTCGCCGACCAGGCGGGGGCGGTGGGCTACCTGCTCAAGGACCGGGTCTTCAACGACGACCAGTTCGTGGACGCCATCCGGACCGTGGCCGCGGGCGGCACGGTCATGGATCCCGACGTGGTGACCAAGCTGCTGGGGCGCCGCTCCCGCGACGAGCCGATCACCCGGTTGTCCGCGCGGGAACGCGAGGTCCTGGGCCTGATGGCCGAGGGCCGGTCGAACGTGGCGATCGCGCAGCGGCTGTTCGTGACCGAGAAGGCCGTCAGCAAGCACACGACGAGCATCTTCACCAAGCTCGGCCTGGCCGCGTCCGAAGACGACAACCGGCGGGTGCTGGCCGTCCTGGCCTACCTGAACGCCTGACCTGCCTGAACGCCTGACCTGCCTGAACGCCAGGCCGATGTCCGGCAGGCCGTCAGCAGGCATCAAGCTCCGTCCATGCCTCGTCCGGGACCACGGTAGCGAAACGGGCCAGGGTCGAGGCAACCTGCTCGCCGCTGCGCATCCCGCTGACCACGGACACCACCGCCGGGTGACGCAGCGGGAACTGGACCGCCGCGTCCGGCAGAGACACCCCGTACCGCTCGCAGACCCCGGCCAGGGCCCGCGCCCGGGCCAGCACCTCCGGCGCGGCCGGCCCGTAGTCGAAGTACGCCCCGTCCGGCGGCCAGGCCCGGGCCAGCAGCCCGGAGTTGAACGGCGCGGCCGCCACCACGGCCACCCCCCGCGCCGCGCACTCGTCGAGCAGGGGCTGGCCGGAGCGGTCCAGCAGCGTCCACCGGCCGGCCAGCATGACCAGGTCGATGCCGGTCTCGCGGACCATCCGCAGCGGCGCCTGCCACTGGTTCATGCCCACCCCGACCGCGGTGACCAGTCCTTCCTCCCGCATCCGGATCAGTTCCGGGATCGCGCCCGCCACGGCCTCGTCCACGTGATCGTCCGGATCGTGCACGTACACCAGGTCCATCCGGTCCAGCCCGAGCCGCTCCAGGCTGGCCTCCAGGCTGCGCCGGACCCCGCCCGCGCTGAAGTCGAACCGCCGCCGCAGCGTGTCGGGCACGGCGAACCCCCCGGCCGCCAGGTCAGACCCGGCCGGCCAGGGATTGGGTTCGAGCAGCCGCCCCACTTTTGTGGAGATAACGAAAAGCTCGCGGGGCCGGTCCCGCAGCACGGCCCCGAGCCTGCGTTCCGACAAGCCGAGTCCGTAGTGCGGCGCCGTGTCGAAGTAACGGATCCCGCCCGCCCAGGCCTGGTCCACCGCCGTGACGGTGTCGGCGTCCGTGGTCTCCTGGTACAGGTTGCCGGCCGAGGCGCCGCCGAAGCCCAGCGCGGTCACGGTCGCCGGGGTCTTGCCAATCGGGTTCTGGTCCATCGCGTCCTCCTGTGCTGTCCCGGACGTCAGGTTCCCTGATGGTCGCTCAGTGGTCCAGCCGGTACCAGGCGCGGGCCGTGCCGCCCCGGACGGCCGCGCGTTCCGCGGCGGTCAGCCCGTCCAGCACCAGCGCGGCCGCCCCGGCCACCTCGGCGTAGCTGGCCGCCAGCAGGCACACCGGCCAGTCCGAGCCGAACATGGTCCGGTCCGGGCCGAACTGGGCCAGCACGTACTCCATCACCGGGCCCAGCTGCTGCGGCGTCCACGAATCCCAGTCCGCCTCGGTGACCAGCCCGGACAGCTTGACCGCCACGTTCGGCCGGGCGGCCAGCGCCCGCAGGTCCGCGGCCCAGGCCGCCATATCGCCGGTGCGCTTATCCCCGGTGCTCATATCCCCGGCGGCGATCGGCGGCTTGCCCGCGTGGTCCAGCACGAACCGCACCTCCGGCAGCGCGGCCACGGTCTCGGTGACCAGCGGCAGCTGGTGGGGCGAGATGACCAGGTCGTAGGCGAGCCCGGCCGCGGCCACCGCGCGGAGCCCGTCCCGGACCTGCGGCCGGGCCAGCCAGCCTTTATCGGGTTCTTCCTGGAGCTGGTGGCGGACCGCCACGAGGGCCTGGCCGCCGGGCCCAGCCTGGGCCGCGCGCAGCTGGCCGGCCGCGTCCGGGCGGGACAGGTCCGCCCAGCCGACCACCCCGGCGATCAGCGGCTGCGCTGCGGCCAGGGCCAGCAGCTCCCGGGTCTCCGCGGCACTGGCCACGGTCTGCACGACGATGACCCCGTCCTGCCCGGCCGCGCTCAGGTCCGGGGCCACGTCATCCAGCCCGAACGATCGCTGCAACGCCGGCAGGCCGTCTGTCCACGGCTGCGGCCGCACGGCCAGATCCCACACGTGCACGTGCGCGTCGAGGGCAGGCGCGGGATCCCGCCTGGCCGAGGTCAGGCTGGCTGATCCTGCGTCGGCCGGGCCGGCGCTGACCGGCTCCGGGCCGGTCGGCGTGCTCACGTCCGGGGACGCAGGCGCAGTCCGGCCATCCCGCCGTCCACCGCCAGCTCGGTGCCGGTGGTCGACCCGGCCGCGGGTGAAGCCAGGTAGACCACCGCGGCCGCCACCTCCTCCGCGTATACCAGCCGGCCGTGCGGCTGCCGCGCTTCCAGCGCGGCCCGCTCGGCGGACGGGTCGGGCGCCACGTCGAGCAGCCGGGCGACCCAGGGAGTGTCGGCCGTGCCGGGGTTCACGGCGTTGACCCGGATGCTGTCAGCCATCCCGTCGGCCGCCATGGCCCGGTCCAGCGCGGCGACCGCGCCTTTGCTGGCCGAGTAGACGGCCCGGCCGGGCAGCCCGGCGGTGGCCGCGATCGAGGCCGTGTTGATCACGGCCGCCTGATCCGACTCGCGCAGGTACGGCCAGGCGGCGCGGGACACCCGGGCGGTGCCGGTCACGTTCACGTCCAGCACTCGCTGCCACTCCTCGTCGGTGCTGTCGGCCACGCTGCCCTGGGCGCCGGTACCGGCGTTGTTGACCAGCAGGTCCAGGCCGCCGAGCCGGCTCGCGGCGGCGTCCACGGCGGCCCGCACCGCGGCGTCGTCGGTGA
>JAOPYP010000693.1 GCA_025964635.1 Actinomycetes bacterium
CCTGAGTGGTCGGTGCACATAGCGGATCGGGGCTTCACGGCTCCACGCCCGTGTGCGAGGCAGGCCCCCGTCCGGTGCCCGCCCAGAGCTGGCGCTAGGCACATCCGTCCTAGTGCTGCGGTGGGCGGCACGGTGGGTCCGCGCCAAGCAGAAACCCGGACCAGGCCAAGCGGCCTGGCCCGCCCTGACGAGAGAGAGCGGCCCAGGCCGCATGAGGCCGCGGCCCAGCCGCGAAGGCAGAGAGCGAGTTCTCGGTGTACGCGATCGTGCGCTGCGGTGGCAGGCAGGAGAAGGCGGCGGTGGACGACGTACTCACCGTCGACACGGTGGCTGGTGACGTCGGGTCCAGCGTGACGCTGACCGCGTTGCTCGTCGTCGATGACGGCAAGGTCATCAGCGACGCAGCCGAGCTCGACCGCTACAAGGTCACGGCGGAGATCCTGGGCCCGGTGGCCGGTCCCAAGATCAACATGATCCAGTACAAGAACAAGACCGGGTACCGGCGGCGCCTGGGCCACCGGCAGCACTACACCCAGCTGAAGATCACCGGCATCAGTACCGCGAAGAGCAGTACCGCGAAGAGCGGCACCGCGAAGAGCGCTGCCGCGAAGAGCGGCGCCGGGAAGAAGGAGAGCTGACGTGGCACACAAGAAGGGCGCGTCGTCCAGCCGGAACGGCCGTGACTCCTCGGCGCAGCGGCTCGGCGTGAAGCGTTTCGGCGGGCAGCAGGTCAACGCGGGCGAGATCATCGTGCGCCAGCGCGGTACGCACTTCCACCCCGGGCCCGGCGTGGGCCGCGGCGGTGACGACACCCTGTTCGCTCTGGTCGCCGGCAAGGTGACGTTCGGCAGCGTGCGCCGCCGCCGTGCGGTGAGCGTGATCGCGGCCGGGCCGGGTGACACCCCGGCGGCGGAATAAGGTCCGCCTAGAAGCGATCTCATCGAGCGTAGGCATCAGGGGCGGACCGGTGACGGTCCGCCCCTGATGCGTGTAAGCGGCACGATCCGGCCACCCGCGGGCGGCCGGTGGGTAAGGACCTTTGGAAGGAGGGGCAGTGGCAGAGTTCGCAGACCGGGCGGTCCTGCGCATCAAGGCGGGCAACGGCGGTCACGGCTGCGCCTCGGTCCACCGCGAGAAGTTCAAGCCACTGGGCGGCCCGGACGGGGGGAACGGGGGCCGCGGCGGCAACGTGATCCTCGAGGTGCACCCCAGCGTGGCCACCCTGCTCGACTTCCACCGCCGCCCGGTGCGGAAGGCCGGCAACGGCACCCAGGGGTCCGGGTCCAACCGCAACGGCGCGGCTGGCGATGACCTGGTCGTCCGGGTACCCAACGGGACCATGGTCATTACTGAGGACGGCGAGGTCCTGGCCGACCTGATCGGGGCCGGGACCCGGTTCGTGGCCGCCGAGGGTGGCCACGGCGGGCTCGGCAACGCGGCCCTGGCCTCGATGAAGCGCAAGGCCCCCGGGTTCGCGCTCCGCGGCGAGCCGGGCGGGGAGTGCTCCCTGACCCTCGAGCTCAAGACGGTGGCCGACGCGGGCCTGGTGGGCTTCCCCAACGCCGGCAAGTCCTCGCTGATCGGGGCGCTGTCCGCGGCCAAGCCCAAGGTCGGCGACTATCCGTTCACCACGCTGACCCCGCACCTGGGCGTGGTCGAGGCGGGCGACGTCCAGTTCGTGGCCGCCGACGTGCCCGGCCTCATCCCCGGGGCCAGCCAGGGCAAGGGCCTGGGCCTGGACTTCCTCCGGCACGTGGAGCGCTGCCTGGTGCTGGTGCACGTGCTGGACTGCACGGCCGCGGAGACCAGCGGCGACCCCAGCCGTAACCCGGTCGCGGACTTCGACGTGATCGAGGCCGAACTCGACGCGTACCAGGATGTCACCGGCGCGGACCTGCGGGACCGGCCCCGCATCGTGGTGCTGAACAAGATCGACGTGCCCGCCGCCCGCAAGGTGGCCGAGCAGGCTGAGCCGGTGCTGGCCGCCCGCGGGCTGACCGTGCTCCAGGTCTCCGCGGCCACCAGGGAAGGGGTCCGCGAACTGGCGTTCGCGCTGGCCGCGGTGGTCGGCGGGATCCGCGCGGCCGCGCCGGCCGAGGAACCGACCCGGCGGGTCATCCGGCCGCAGCCCGCCGCCGGCCCGGAGTTCGTGATCGAACCGGCGGGGGAGAACGCGTTCCTGGTCCGGGGCGACAAGCCGTGGCGCTGGGTCCAGCAGACCGACTTCGCCAACGAGGAGGCCGTCGGCTACCTCGCCGACCGCCTGGCCAAGCTCGGGGTGGAAGAAGCGCTGGCCGAAGCGGGCGCGGAGGACGGCGCCGAGGTCATGATCGGCAACGGCGAGGAGGCCGTGGTGTTCGACTGGGACCCCGACATCCCCATGGGTCACCAGGGCGGCCGGGGCCCGCGCGGCACCGACCGCCGCCTCGCCCCATGAGGCCGCACAAGCGTTCGTGACCATGGGTTTGGTGTCGTCATGACGACACCAGACCCATGAGCACGAGCCACAGCGAGGGGCGCCTGGTGCTGGTGAGGTTCACATGATGGGTGTGGTTGGAGGGGCGGCGTGGCTGGGCTGAGTGGCCGGGGTGACCGGGCCGCTGCGGGCGAGCCTGCGGCGGCCGGCCCGGCGGCGGGGGAGGAGCCGGGGAGGACGCAGTGGCCGGGGATCGCGGCCGCCAGCCCGGTGGTGGTCAAGGTCGGGTCTTCCTCGCTGACCACGGCCCGGGGCGGGATCGACGAGGACCGGATCGCGGCCCTGGCCGATGCGCTTGCCGCCCGGGCGGGCGGTGGCAGCCAGGTCGTGCTGGTCTCTTCCGGCGCCATCGCGGCCGGCCTGGCCCCCTTGGGACTGGCTCGCCGGCCCCGTGACCTGGCCACTCAGCAAGCCGCCGCCAGCGTGGGCCAGGGTCTGCTGGTCGCCCGGTACACCGCGGCGTTCGGCCGGCACGGGGTCCGCACCGGCCAGGTCCTGCTCAGTGCCGATGACCTGATGCGCCGCGCGCATTACCGCAACGCCCAGCGCACGCTCAGCCGGCTGCTGGAACTCGGGATCCTGCCGATCGTCAACGAGAACGACACGGTGGCCACGGACGAGATCCGGTTCGGCGATAACGACTGGCTGGCCGCGCTGGTCGCGCACGTGGTCCGGGCCGGGGCGCTCATCCTGCTGTCCGACGTGGACGCGCTGTACGACGCCGACCCGCGTCAGCCCGGCGCGCGGCGGATCGCCGAGGTGCGCAGCCGGGCCGATCTGGACGGCGTCACCCTGGGCCGGGCCGGGTCGGGGGGCTCCCTGGCGGCCGGCCCCGGTGCTCCCCGCCTGGGCGCGGTCGGCACCGGCGGGATGGTGACCAAAGTGGACGCGGCCATGATCGCGACCGAGGCGGGGATCCCGACCGTGGTGGCCAGCGCCGCCGCGGCCCAGGAGGTACTCGCGGGCCAGCCCGTCGGCACCTACTTCGCGCCGGGCGGGCGGCGGCCGCCCCGGGCCCGGCAGTTGTGGCTGGCCCATGCGGCCGCCAGCCACGGCCGGCTACTGCTGGACGAGGGCGCGGCCAAGGCCATCGAGGGCGGCCGCGCGTCGCTGCTGCCCGCCGGGATCACCGGCGTGGAGGGCGGGTTCGACGCGGGCGACCCGGTGGACCTGTGCGCGCCGGACGGCCGGGTGATCGCCCGCGGCCTGGTCAACTACGACGCGTCCGAGATCCCCGCCATGATGGGCCGGTCCACCCACGACCTGGCCGCCCAGCGGGGCCCCGAGTACGAACGCGAGATCGTGCACCGCGACGACCTCGTCCTGCTGAGGACCCCCCGCTGAATTCCCGGCGGCCGGCGCCACGACGCCGACCGCCGGCCGGGCCTCAGCCAGTGAGTCAGCTGTCGCTGCTGCCGCCGCTCCTACCGCTGCCGCCACCACGCTGGCCGAAAATGTTCCCGAACAGCCGTTCCCCGGCGCCCACCGTGGTCTCGGCGACTCCCTTGACCAGCCCGATGAACGGGTCGTTGGACCGGCTCCACGACTCCTGGTAGGCCTTGGCCGCGGCCAGGAACTCGTCGCCGATCTTGGCGTCGCTGTCGTCCTCACGGCGCGGGTAGTTGCCCGCCAGGATCGTCTCGTAGTCGCCTTCGGCCACCCAGTGGTCCAGTTCGGCGAACCGCACCACCGCGAACGGGTGCGTGGTGCCCTGCATCTGGATCATCTTGAGCAGGCCCTCCCGCACGTCCGGCACGGCGTCGTACTCCTTGGCCTGCTTGAGGAACTCGTCCGGGCTCAGCTCGGAAATCCGGGAACCCCCGGCGATCTTCATCAGGGACCGCCGCGCCGCCCCGGGATCCTGGCTGGCCAGCACGCCGGCCCGGTCGCAGGACAGCTCGGACTTGCGGTACCACTCCTCCAGCCCGGCGATGATCACTCGCAGGCCGATGTAGCCGATGGCGAACCAGGCCAGCCGGGTGGCCAGCTGGGTCAGGTGGAAGAGCATGGTCCGGTACACCGCGTGCCCGGACAGCACGTGCCCGAGCTCGTGGCCGATCACGAACCGGTGCTCCTCGGCGTCCAGCAGGTCGACCAGGCCGGTCGTGATCACGATGAACGGCTTATCCGACCCGAGCGTCATCGCGTTCGGCATCGGGTTCTGCGAGATGTAGAGCTCGGGCACCTCAGGGAGGTCCAGGATGGCCGCCCCGTCCAGCAGCAGCTGGTACAGGTCCGGGAACTGCTCGTTCGACGCCCGCACGGAGCTGGCCAGGAACAGCAGCCGCAGGCTCCGGTCGCTGAACAGCCCGGCTAGACGGCGCAGCAGCACATCGAAGCCGGTGAGTTTGCGCATAGCTACCAGCGCCGACCGGTCAGCGGGGTGCTCGTAGGCACGGGAGCTGATCCCGGGAAGACGGACGCGGGCACGATCCGGCACAGTGGTCATGCAGACATGCTAGGCCGTGTCCGGACCCACGCCGGCCGGCCTAGGTCCACCAATTCTCGGTGTCCCCGGCCGACCCGCTGTGATTACGCCATTTCCTCCTGCGCCATGACCGGAGCATTACCCTGATCAAGGGAAACGGGACCAGCCGGGCGGCGGTGCCGCGGCCAGAACGCCGCGGCCAGCAGCACCAGCACCAGGCCCGTGCTGGGGTCGGTGCCCTGCCCGGTCAGGATGCCGCCGAAGTTCTCCCCGAGCACCCAGATCGCCACGGCCACGATCACGCTGAGCAGCAGGGCCGCCCGGGTGGTGGCGGACCAGAACACCCCCAAACCCGCCGCAACGAAGACCACCGCGAGGCCGATGCTGATGGCCAGGCCATGACCGGCCGCCGCGCTGGCGACGCCACCGTCCAGGGCGGCGATCCACCCGGGTTCCCCGGACGCCAGGCCCGTGAACGCCGCCTGCAGCGCATCCGGCGCCCGGTTGACCGCCTGGAGCATGAAGTACGCGGAACTGCCCCACAGCGCCAGCCAGCAGACCCGGGCCCCGGTCAGGCCGAGCGGGCTGCCCGCGGCGGCCGGCCCGTCAGACGGCCGGCCAGCCCCGGCAGGCCAGGCCAGAACGGCCAGCAGGGCGTAGAGGATCACTGCCCCGGGCGCGCCGGTGAGAGGATTGGCCGAACCGCTGAGCACGCCGCCCAGCCCCTCGCCGAACCACCACACGGCCAGCGCCCAGACGATGCTGCCGGCCAGCGCCGCCCGCACCGCGGGCCGCCAGAGCAGCGCGGCGCCGAGCAGCAGCTGGGTGACGGCGAACGCGGCGTTCCATGCGGCCGGGGCGTGCAGGACCAGCCGGGTGAAGGCCAGGGCCGGGCCGGTGACCCCGGAGGGGCTGCCCATGTAGGCGGGCACGAGGATCTGGTTCGCGAAGCCCCGGCCGAACATGAACGGCTGGAGCTGGAGCACGCCGTCAGCCAGCCAGAAGACGCCAAGGGCGATCTGGATACCGCGCCGCAGTCCGGTGGATTCCCGGTCGGCGGCCCAGGCCCGCAGGCCGGGTGAGGCGTCCCGGCGGACCAGGGTCGGCTGGGCCGAGACGGGCAGGAACATGGTGGCGAAGGCCAGCGCCGATCCGGCGGCGGTGACCCACAGGCCGGGGCCGCTTCGCGCGGCCACCATCGAGTCGGTGCTCAGCGACCGCATACTGGCTGCGAGCTGAAGGAGCAGGAAGCCGGAGAACCCGGTGGCCAGGAAGCCGGCCAGGCCGATCAGCCAGCGGGACCACCGCCCGCCGCGCACGGCGTGGGCCAGTCCGGCCAGGGCGATGACGGCCCCCGCGGCGGCCAGCATCCGCCCGTTGCTGCCGCGCACCCCGGGGATGCCGATCAGCCCGGCGAACGTGGTGACCCAGGGCAGGAACGCGCCGGTGATCATGATGGCCCCGGCGGCCAGGCCGCCGAGCCCGACGGCCCCGCGCCAGCTGCGCAGCGCGCGGGTCCCGGAGACCGCGCTCCGCGCCAGCGGCCGGACCGCGTCCATGGGCTGGTTAACCATTTGCGTGGCACCTCTCGTGCAGACGGGTGGGGTGGACGGATCGCGGGGTAGTGGCGCTGGCCGCACCCAGGGATCAGGCGCGGCCAGCGCCGGCAAGCGGGTGCTACCTGAGCAATGAGAAGTACAGGAACAGGTTGGTCGGGATGTTGCCCGTCACCTGCGAGGGATGACGCCGCTGCAGGTACTGCAGCTCATGGGTGTTCTTGGACTTGATCAGCTTGGTCCAGGCACTCATGCTCTTGACGCCGACCACGTCGATGTTCCACCACTCGGACTGGTGGCTGTTGGAGGTGGCCACGATGTGGCTGTGCGCCGGGAGCGTCAGGTTGCCCGTGCCGCTGCCCAGCACCGACGTCAGGTCGATGGTGTGCGGATGGTCGATGCAGCGGCCCGCCGGGCACTGCAGGGTCCACTTCGGCGGCGTGAAGCCGAGCGGCACGATCACGTACAGCGGGTCGAAGGTATCGGCCGGGGTCTGGGTGTAGTTGGTCCCGCCCTCACACTTCGACGACGCCATGCTGGCCGGCGGCTGCTTGCAGCTGAAGTTCTTGCTGTAGAAGAAGTGAACCGTGTGCCCGTCGTAGAAGCCCTTGGTGAACCCCCGGTGATTCATCGAGGAGCTCGCCGAGGCCATCCCCGGCATCCCCGACGAGGATGACGAGGTCGACGCGAAGGCCGTCCCGGACGCCAGGGCCAGCCCCGCCGTCAGCAGGCCGACCAGGCCGATCCCTGCTTTCCGGGTGCCCAGCATTCTGAGCCGTTTCGTACCGATCATGAAGCTTCCTCCAGGGAAGAGTGGACACACCCCCGTGGCGGGCCCGTTGGTGAGGACTTCGGGGCACCCCAGGTCAGCGGATTGGTCCGGGCTGGGCCAGGCGGTCCGGGTGGTCCGGTGGGCCGGGGGAGAGCCGCCGGTCCCCGGACTCCGCTGATCCGGGAAATAGGGTCGGCCGGGGTCCCCGTTAGAGTCACGTGAAGAAGGATGGTGAGTCTGACGTGGCCGATCCGCAATTTCGCCGGGCCCGGCGGCTCGGGGTGATGGGTGGCACCTTCGACCCGGTCCACCACGGTCACCTGGTCGCCGCCAGTGAGGTCGCGCACGCGTTCGACCTGGATGAGGTCGTGTTCGTGCCCACTGGCCAGCCCTGGCAGAAGGACGACCGCCGGGTCTCGCCGGCTGAGGACCGCTACCTGATGACGGTGATCGCGACCGCCTCGAACCCGCGGTTCTCGGTCAGCCGGGTGGACATCGACCGGCCCGGGCCCACCTACACCATCGACACGCTGCGCGAGCTGCGGGCGATCCGCGGCGAGGACGCCGAGTTCTTCTTCATCACCGGCGCTGACGCGCTGTCCAAGATGATGTCCTGGCAGGACGCGGCGGACCTGTTCAAGCTGGCCCACTTCGTGGGCGTGACCCGCCCCGGGCACCGGCTGTCCACGGCCAGGCTGTCCAGCGCCGGGGTGCCGAGCGACCAGGTCAGCCTCATCGAGATCCCGGCCCTGGCCATCTCATCCACCGAGTGCCGCCAGCGGGTCGCCGCGGGCGAGCCGGTCTGGTACCTGGTCCCCGACGGCGTGGTGCAGTACATCGCGAAGCGCGGGCTGTACGGCAACGGCGACGGAACCGCGTCCGGGCCGCAGGGAGGCCTCACCCGGGGCGGGTGACGCCCGGGCCCCAGCGGCGGCGTCTCCTGGGAAGACCAGGTCCTTGCGGGCGGACCAGGTCATGGAGCCAAGCCGCGGGGAGAGCACCAATGGGGCTGACCGAGTACAAGCCGGGCACGGCGTTCCCGGGGATCATCGGCCGGACGACGGACCAGTCGTCACCGGCCTGGCCGCAGCCGGTGCGCGCTACGCCCGGCTCGCCGAACGTGCTGATGATCGTGCTGGACGACACCGGGTTCGGGCAGCTCGGCTGCTACGGCAGCCCCATCGCCACGCCGAACTTCGACGCGCTCGCCGCGGGCGGACTGCTCTACACGAATATGCACACCACGGCGCTGTGCTCGCCATCCCGCTCGTGCATCGTCACCGGGCGCAACCACCACGCGAACGGCATGGCGGCCATTAACGAGCTGGCCACCGGCTATCCGGGCTACCACGGTCGGATCCCGTTCGAGAACGGATTCCTGTCCGAGATGCTGCTGGCCCACGGCTACAGCACATACATGGTGGGCAAGTACCACCTGCTGCCCTCGGAGTTCGAGTCGGCGGTCGGCCCGTTCGACCGGTGGCCGCTCGGCCGGGGTTTCGAGCGGTTCTACGGCTTCCTGGGCGGCGACACCAGCCAGTGGTATCCCGACCTGGTCTACGACAACCACCAGGTCGCGCCGCCCGGTGCGCCGGAGGAGGGCTACCACCTCAACGCGGACCTGGCCGATAAGGCCATCGAGTTCATCGCCGACGCCGCCCAGGTCGCCCCGGACAAGCCGTTTTATATGCATTACTGCCCGGGCGCGACGCACGCCCCGCACCACGTGCCCCGGGAATGGGCCGACCGGTACGCGGGGCAGTTCGATGAGGGCTGGGACGCGTACCGGGAGCGCGTCTTCGCCCGGCAGAAGTCGCTCGGCATCATGCCTGCTGACGCGGAGCTGTCCCGGCATGACCCGGACGTCCCGGCCTGGGAGTCGCTGTCCCCGGAGGCCCGCAGGCTGGCGGCCCGGATGATGGAGGTGTTCGCGGGCTTCCTGTCGCACACCGACCATCACCTGGGCCGGGTGCTCGACTTCCTGAAGGAGACCGGCCAGTTCGACAACACCCTGATCATGCTGGTCTCCGACAACGGCGCCAGCGCCGAGGGCGGGGTCAACGGCACCACCAACGAGCTCCAGTTCTTCAACAACGCCCCGGAGACGCTGGAAGAGAGCCTGCGCGCGATCGACGAGCTCGGCGGGCCGGACACGTTCAACCATTACCCGTGGGGCTGGACCTGGGCCGGCAACACGCCGTTCCGCCGCTGGAAGCGGGAAACCTACCGGGGCGGCACCAACGACCCGTTCCTGGTCCACTGGCCGGCCGGCATCAGGGCCCGTGCCGAGGTCCGTGACCAGTACGCGCACATCATCGACATCGTGCCCACCGTGCTCGAGGCGCTGGGGGTGGACCCGCCCGAGACGATCCGGGGCGTGACCCAGTCGCCGATCCACGGGGTCAGCTTCGCGCACACGTTCGATGACGCGTCCGCCGCGAGCCGGCGCCTCACGCAGTACTTCGAGATGCTCGGCCACCGCGCGATCGATCATCAGGGCTGGCGGGCGGTGTGCCCGTGGCCCGGCCCGTCCTTCGCCGAGGCGGGGCAGCCGTTCGGCGTGCCGATCACCGCGGAGAACCTCACCGACCTGGACGCCCACCACTGGGAGCTCTACCACGTCGCCGAGGACCCGGCCGAGAACCACAACCTGGCCGACAAGCACCAGGACCGGCTCATCGAGCTGATCGCCCAGTGGTACGTGGAGGCGGGCAAGTACGATGTGCTGCCGATCGACGGGAGCGCGGCCGCCCGGCTGATGGTGGAGCGGCCGCAGGTCGCGGCCCCGCGCGAGCGGTACGTCTTCCGCCCGGGCACCCAGACGGTGCCGGCCTGGGTGGCACCCCGGGTGCTCAACCGGCCGCACAGCATCACCGCCGACGTGGAGATCCCGGCCGGCGGGGCCGGGGGTGTCCTGCTCTGCCAGGGCAGTGGTGTCGGCGGCTGGACCATGTACCTGCTCGACGGCGTGCTGCACTACGCACACAACTATGTCCGGCGCAGCATCTGGCGGGTCTCGTCGGGTGACGCGGTGCCGGAGGGCCGGCACGAGCTCCGCTTCGAGTTCGAGCCCACCGGCGCACCGGATTTCGCCGCCGGCAAGGGCGCCCCGGGCCGGGCTCAGCTGTACATCGACGGCCAGCTGGCCGGTCAGGCCGAATTCCCGGTCACCACGCCTATCGCCCTGAACCCGGGCGGGCTGGCCTGCGGGGCCAATCCCGGGTCGGCGGTCGTACCGGACTACCGGCCGCCGTTCCGGTTCAGCGGGACGCTGCACACGGTGACCGTGGACTTGTCGGGGGAACTGATCAGCGATTCCGAGGGCGAGATGCGGGTAGCGATGGGGCGCCAGTGAGGCGCCAGTGACGTCGGGGCCTGGGGTGAGTTTCCCGCCTGGAAACCGTGGGCGCGGCGTGCGCGGCCCTGGCGCCCAGGCGGGTGGTGGGACGGGGGCCCTTACGGGCAGTGGGACGGGGGCCCTTACGGGCGGTGGGGACTGTGGGCCTGGCGTGCGGACTTTGTCGGCGGGCGGGGTTAGGCTGAATTGCCGCACTGCCCCGCCTGCATGGGGTCGTGAGAGGCTAGGGGGAAGGTCCCCGGCTGAGGAGGACGAATACCACACGTGACTGCCACCACCAGGGCCGTTGAGCTTGCGGAGATAGCCGCTGCGGCCGCGGCCGACAAGCTCGCCAGCGACATCATCGCCTACGACGTGAGTGAGCAGCTCGTCATCACCGACGTGTTCCTGCTCTGCTCGGCGGCCAACGACCGCCAGGTCCGGGCGATCGTCGAGGCGATCGAGGAGAACTTGCGCAAGGCCGGAGCCCGCCCCGTACGCCGCGAGGGCGAGCGGGAAGGCCGCTGGGTGCTGCTGGACTACCTTGACATTGTGGTCCACGTGCAGCACTCCGAGGAGCGCACGTTCTACGCTCTGGAACGGCTGTGGAAGGACTGCCCGCAGATCCAGCTGCCCGAGACGGTGTCGGTCGGCGGGACGCGCCCCGGGGGGACATCCGCCGGGGACGAACGCTGACCCACGAGCTCAGCGGATCGAGGGCCTGCCCGGCCGCGCAGCTGTCCAGGTGTGCGGCCGGGCGGGTGGAGCGTGGGTAGCGGGTACCGAGCCCAGCGGGCCGAGATAGACCTGGCTGGCTTTGCGCGGGCGGGCGGAGGCCTGCGCGGGCATGGCGGACCAGCACCCAGGAGAGGGCGGAATGAGCTCTGAGTCAGTGCCGGGCCCGGATTCCCGGGTCCGGCTGGTGTTGTGGCGGCACGGCCAGACTCCGTGGAACGTCCAGGGCCGCTTCCAGGGCCAGACCGACATCCAGCTGGATGAGGTCGGCATGGAGCAGGCCGAGCGGGCCGCCCGGCTGCTGGCCGCGCTGCGGCCGGACGTGATCGTGTCCTCGGACCTGAGCCGGGCCATGGCGACGGCCGCGCCGCTGTCCCGGCTGACCGGGCTGACCGTGACCACGGACAAGGATTTGCGGGAACGCCACGGCGGCGCCTGGGAAGGCCTGAGCGACGTGGAAATCCGGACCCGGTACCCGGTGGAGCACGCGCGGTGGTGGCCGCCCGAGGGCGAGTCCTCGGCGACCGTCGCGGACCGCGCTGGCTCAGCGATGGAGCGGATCGCCGACAGCCTTCAGCCGGGTTCCCTGGCGGTCGTGGTGAGCCACGGCGCGGCGATCAGGCTGGGCGCCGCCCGGCTGCTCGGCCTCCCCGAGGACCTCTGGGGTGTGATCGGGCCGCTGGCCAACTGCTCCTGGTCGGTGGTGTCCCGCCGACACCGGCAGTGGCGGCTGGTCGAGCACAACGCGGGGACACTGCCGGAGCCGGTGCTCAGCGACGACCGCTGACGTCTTGGGTCACTGACGCTTGGGGGCGCTTTGCGTGTGGGGGTCGGTGCCCATGATGTCCGGGGGCGCCCGGGAAACCGGTATGCTAACTGCGGTCCGCGTGCCGGTCACGCGGGCGATGCCGGGGCTATAGCTCAGTTGGTAGAGCGCTTGCATGGCATGCAAGAGGTCAGCGGTTCGAGCCCGCTTAGCTCCACAGGTCAGAAGCGAAATTCGAACGAATCGAACAGGCAGTACAGCAGGAAAGTACAGCAACGGCGGCCGAGTGGGCCGCCGTACGTGTGTTCGGATCGGACATCTTCCCCGGCTGGGGCTGCTGGCCCGACGTCGGCTTCCAGGTGCTGAACCGGTGCTAGCCAGCCTGTGACCTGGGCAATTCACCCGCCTCATCGGTCCTGTGACTCTTGCCACCTGGTCACCACCCGGCTC
>JAOPYP010000700.1 GCA_025964635.1 Actinomycetes bacterium
CGGCCAGCGCGGCCCCCGGCGGGGACGCCGGCCCAGGCGCGGGCACGGGCGGCGGTTCGTGAGAGTCGGCATCGTCTGCCCCTACACCTGGGCCGTGCCCGGCGGGGTGCAGCAGCACATCCGGGACCTGGCCGAGGCGCTGATCGGGCTGGGCCACGAGGTGTCGGTGATCTCGCCCGCCGACGACGACACCCCGCTGCCGGCCTACGTGGTGCCCGCCGGCCGCGCCGTCCCGGTGCCCTACAACGGTTCCGTGGCCCGGCTGGCGTTCGGCTTCCTGTCGGCCAGCCGGGTCCGGCGCTGGGTCAAGGAGGGCGGGTTCGACGTGCTGCACGTGCACGAGCCGGCCGCGCCCAGCCTGTCCCTGCTGGCCTGCTGGGTGGCGGACGGGCCGATCGTGGCGACCGTGCACACCGCCACCCCCCGGTCCCGCATCATGCACGCCGCCTACCCGGCCCTGCAGACCGCGCTGGAGAAGATCACCGGGCGGATCGCGGTCTCCGAGGCCGCCCGGACCACGCTGGTCGAGCACATGGGCGGGGACGCCGTGCTCATCCCGAACGGCGTGACTGTGAGCCGGTACGAGAAGGCCACCCCGCTGCCCGGCTGGCCAGGGGAGGGCGGCGCGCTCGGCTTCCTCGGCCGGATGGACGAGCCGCGCAAGGGCCTGGACGTGCTGCTGCGCGCGTTCGCCGAGATGGGCGCGCAGCGGCCCGGGCTCCGGCTGCTGATCGCCGGGCCCGGCGACACCGGCGACGTGCTGGACAAGGTGCCCGCGCCGCTGCGGCCGCGGGTCATCCTGCTCGGCCAGGTGAGTGAGGAAGACAAGGCCCGCGTCTACCACTCCGTCGACGTCTTCTGCGCGCCGAACACCGGCGGTGAGAGCTTCGGTATCGTGCTCGCCGAGGCCATGGCGGCCGGGGCGCCGATCGTGGCCAGCGACCTGGACGCGTTCCGCCAGGTGCTGCGGGGCGGCCGGGCGGGTGAGCTGTTCGAGACAGGCAACCCGGTGGCACTGGCCGAGGCCGCGGGCCGGCTGCTCGACGACCCGGAGCGGCGGGCCACCCTGTCCGAGGCCGCGGCCGAGGCGGTCCGGGTCTACGACTGGCCCGTGGTGGCCCGGGACGTGGTGCGCGTCTACGAGGCCGTGGTGGCAGCGTACGGGCAGGTCGGGGTGGTGCGGTTATGGGATCCGGGGGTGATTGACCCGTGCTGATCGACGTCATCCTGATCGCCGTGGCCGCCGTGCTCGTCGGCGTCTACGTGTCCTGGCGGGCCGGCCGGCTCGACCGGATGCACGCGCGGGTGGACAAGGCCCGGGCCGCGCTCGACGCCGCCCTCGTCCGGCGCAGTTCGGTGGCGCAGGAACTGGCCGCGTGCGGCCTGCTCGACCCGGCCACCAGCCTGCTGCTGGCCGGGGCCGCGCACGACGCGCGGGCGGCCGGGGAACCCAACGAGCTGGCCGAGAGCGACCTGACCCAGGCCCTGCGGGCGGTGCTCAGCCAGCCCGATTTCCGTAGCTCGCTGGACGGCCGGGGCAGCGCCGACGACCTGCTCGACGAGCTGGAGTCCGCCGCGCACCAGGTGTTCCTGGCCCGCAAGTTCTATAACGACGCGGTCATGGTCACCCAGGCCGCGCGGCGCCGCTGGCTGGCCCGGGCCCTGGGGCTGGCCGGGGGAGCGCCGATGCCGGCGTTCTTCGAAATCGACGATTCGCTCGTCGTGTCGGCGAGCGGCACCGGCGGCTCCGATATGCCCCATTTGACCAGCTGACCGAGCGCCTACCATGGAGCTACCACAACTCTGCCGATCCGAATGAGGTTCACCGTGTCACGCAGTACCGCATCCACCTCCGCGAGCCCCACCCAGACCGGCACCGCGCGGGTCAAGCGGGGCATGGCGGACATGCTCAAGGGCGGCGTGATCATGGACGTGGTGACGCCGGAGCAGGCCAAGATCGCCGAGGATGCCGGGGCCGTCGCGGTGATGGCGCTGGAACGGGTGCCGGCCGACATCCGCGCCCAGGGCGGCGTGGCCCGGATGAGCGACCCCGACATGGTCGACGGGATCATCCAGGCCGTGTCCATCCCGGTCATGGCCAAGTGCCGGATCGGTCACTTCGCGGAGGCGCAGGTCCTGCAGGCCATCGGGGTGGACTACATCGACGAGTCCGAGGTGCTGACCCCGGCCGACGAAGCCCACCACGTGGACAAGTGGGACTTCACCGTGCCGTTCGTCTGCGGCGCCACCAACCTGGGCGAGGCGCTCCGGCGGCTGGCCGAGGGCGCGGCCATGATCAGGTCGAAGGGCGAGGCGGGCACCGGGAACGTGGTCGAGGCCACCCGGCACATGCGCTCGATAGCCGGTGCCATCCGCGGCCTGGGCACCCTGCGGGACGAGGAACTCTACGCGGCGGCCAAGGACCTGCAGGCCCCCTACGAGCTGGTCGCCGAGGTCGCCCGGCTGGGCAAGCTGCCGGTCGCGCTGTTCACCGCGGGCGGCATTGCCACCCCGGCGGACGCGGCGATGATGATGCAGCTGGGCGCGGAGGGGGTGTTCGTCGGTTCCGGGATCTTCAAGTCCGGTGACCCGGCCGCCCGCGCCGCCGCGATCGTGAAGGCCACCACGTTCCACGATGACCCGGACGTCGTGGCCAAGGTCTCCCGCGGGCTCGGTGAGCCCATGGTGGGGATCAGCACCGACACCCTGCCCCCCGCCGACCGTTACGCCAGCCGCGGCTGGTGACCCCGGCGGCCCGCCCGCCCGGTCCTGGTGACACGCCAGCCTCCTGGCGCCGCGGGCCGTCCCGGCTCCACTTCCGTCTTCACCCATCCGTGGGGAGCGGCAGATGTTCGAGAGGTTCACCGACCAGGCCCGCCGGGTCGTCGTCCTGGCCCAGGAAGAGGCCAGGAGACTCGATCACAATTACATCGGCACCGAGCACATCCTGCTCGGGGTGCTCCGGGACGGTGAGGGTGTCGCCGTAGCGGCGCTGGACGCGCTGGGGATCAGCCTGGATGCCGTGCGCCAGAGGGTCGAGGAGATGATCGGCCGCGGCTCGGAGCAGCCGTCAGGCCACATCCCGTTCACACCGCGGGCCAAGAAGGTCCTTGAGCTCTCGCTGCGTGAGGCGCTCGACCTCGGTACCGACTACATCGGTACCGAGCACATCCTGCTCGGCCTCATCCGCGAGGGCCAGGGTGTGGCCGCCCAGGTGCTTGTCGACCTGGGCGCGGACCGCGACCGGACCCACGACGAGGTAATCAAGCTCATCGGCGAGCGGGGCGACCCCGGGCGGCGTCAGCCCCCGGGAGGCATCATGGGCCCGCCGGCTCAGCTCGGGGTTGTCATGAGCCGGCTCAGCTCGATCGATGCCCGGCTGGCCGCGATCGAGCGGCACCTGGGCATCGCGGCGGAAGAACCCGCGCCGCCCTCCGCGGGGGCCGGGCCCGGCGACGAGGCTCCCCCCGGGGACGAGGCTCCGCCCGAGGCGGGCTGACCGCGCGGGAACGGGACGGCGGGAAGATCCGCCCTGTTCCTGGCGTTGCATCCAGACCGCTACCCTCGAAGCAGCCCCCCGTGCCCGGAAGTACCGCCCGGAAGGACCCGTCATGCCCGACCACATCCCCGCCGCCGCGGGGGGCCCGGCCGTGGGCGTGCTTTCCCTCCAGGGCGACGTCATCGAGCACTTCAGGGCGCTGGAGTCGGCCGGGGCCCGGCCGCTGCGGGTCCGCCGGCCTGGCGAGCTCGACCAGGTGGATGGCCTGGTCATCCCGGGCGGGGAATCGACCACGATCTGGAAGCTCGCGGAGATCTTCGAACTGACCGAGCCGCTGCGCAAGCGGATCAGCGGGGGGATGCCGGTCTTCGGGTCGTGCGCTGGCATGATCATGCTGGCTGACCGGCTGCTGGACGGGATCGCGGGGCAGGAGACGCTGGGCGGCATCGACATGACCGTGCGGCGCAACGCGTTCGGGCGTCAGGTGGACTCGTTCGAGGCGGACATCCCGCTGACGGGGGTGCCGGGACCGGCGCTGCGGGCCGTGTTCATCCGGGCGCCGTGGGTCGAGGAGACGGGCCCGGAGGTCGAGATACTGGGGGCTGACCCGGGCACCGGTAGGATCGTCGCGGTCCGCCAGGGCCCGGCGCTGGCCACCGCCTTCCACCCCGAGCTGACCGGCGACCTGCGGGTGCACAAGCTGTTTGTTGACATGGTGAGGGATCGGATATGAGCGGCCACTCCAAGTGGGCCACGACCAAGCACAAGAAGGCGGTCATCGACGCCCGGCGGGGCAAGCTCTTCGCCAAGCTGATCAAGAACGTCGAGGTGGCGGCGCGGACCGGAGGCGCGGACCCGGTCGGTAACCCGACCTTGTACGAGGCGGTCCAGAAGGCCAAGAAGAACTCGGTGCCGAACGAGAACATCGAGCGGGCCATCCGGCGCGGGGCCGGCCTGGAGGCGGGCGGCGCCGCGTACGAGAACATCGCCTACGAGGGGTACGCGCCCGGCGGGGTCGCGGTGCTGGTGGAGTGCCTGACCGACAACCGGAACCGGGCCGCCGCCGACGTGCGGACCGCGCTGACCCGCAACGGCGGGTCCATGGCTGACCCGGGCTCGGTGTCCTACCTGTTCCACCGCAAGGGCGTGGTGCTCGTACCCAAGTCCGACGGGGCCAGCGAGGACGACGTGCTCACCGCGGTACTCGACGCGGGCGCCGAGGAGATCAACGACCTGGGCGAGTCGTTCGAGGTGATCAGTGAGCCGGGCGACCTCCTCGCGGTGCGCAACGCGCTGCAGCAGGCCGGGGTCGACTACGAGTCCGCCGAGCCGGCGTTCCTGCCCACCGTCGAGGTGGAACTCGACGAGGAGCAGGCCAAGCGGGTGTTCCGGCTGATCGAGGCGCTGGAGGACTCCGACGACGTGCAGGACGTGTACGCGAACTACTCGGTGCCCGACGAGGTCATGGAGAAGCTCGGCTGACGCGTGGACATCAGGGAACTGGGTTCATCTGACGACCCTGGCGCGCTCCTCGACCTGAGCGTCCGGGCCTTCGGGCCGATCCCGCGGGCGGACCGGCCGCGCTGGCACGACTCGGCCAGCGCCGCGATCGGGGCCCGGCAGTACCTGGGGGCCTTCGACGGCGGCCGGCTGCTGGCCGCCGCCCGGTACCACGACATGATCCAGTGGTGGCACGGCCAGCCGGTCCCGATGGCCGGGGTGGCCAGCGTCACGGTGGCGCCCGAGGAACGCGGGCGCGGCACCGGCCGGGCGATGATGCGGGTCCTGCTCGGGCTGATCGGCGACCGCGGCTACCACGTGTCCGCGCTGTACCCCGCCACCCTGGCCCTGTACCGCTCGCTGGGCTGGGAGATCGCGGGCGGGCTCAGCCACCTCGCGATCCCGTCCCGCTCGCTGCGCTCCCTGGTCGCCCCGGACGCCTCCCTGCCCCGGGACGACCCGGCCGAGGCAGCACCGGCCCGGGCAGCACCGCCGGATTCGGCGGAGACGCGGCTGCGCCGCTGCGGGCCCGGCGACGCGACCGAGGTGCTCGCCGTGACCGGCCGCGCGCACCAGGCTCTGCGGGACTCCGGCCCCAACACCCGCGATGAGTCGGTCGTGGCCCGCTGGCTCGGCGACGATGAGCGGTTCGCCTACCTCGCCCCCGACGGGTTCCTCGCCTACCGATGGCAGCGGGGTGGCGACGAGCTCCTGGTGGAGCGGGCCGTGGCCAGCTCGGCGGGGGCCACCCGGGCCATCTGGGGCGTGGTCGCCTCCCATTCCTCCATAGCTCAAACTGTCCGGGCCACGGTCGGCCCCGCCGACCCGGTGCAGTGGCTGACGACCGACCCTGACGTGCAGCTGTCCGACCGGAAGCCGTGGATGCTGCGGGTGCTGGACCCGGCCGCGGCCGTCGCCTCACGGGGCTTCCCGGCGGGGGTCGAGCTGACCGCGCTCCTCCGGCTGGCCGATCCGGACCGCCCGGCTCAGGCCGGCTGGTGGACCCTGCACGTGGGCGGCAGCAAGGGCACGCTCACCCCGGCCGAGGCGGGGCCGGGCGCGCCGAATCCCGGGCGGCACGGGGCCACCGCGCCGCTGGCGCT
>JAOPYP010000704.1 GCA_025964635.1 Actinomycetes bacterium
TAGCCGGGGGCGTCAGTTAGCCCGCGGCGCCAGGCCGCCCGGCGGGACGGGCGGCGGGCCGCTCAGCTGGCGAGCTGCCGGGCGACCAGCGCGATGCCGTGCCCCCACGCGATCTGCTGGCTGGCGGGCAGGTAGGACGCGCCCGACTTGGTGTGGTCCACCTCCGGTGAGGCGAGGAAGCGCTCCCGGCCCTGCGCGTCGATGAAGTAGACCGCGGAGGTGTGCTGGACGTCGGCGTTCGCGTTGGGGACGTAGACCTGGATGTTGTACCCGCGCCAGACTGACTTCAGCGCGGGCACCGGCCCGGTGAAGAAGTGCCAGCTGGGAATGGTGCCCAGCTGCTGGGCCCGGGTGTACTTGGCCATGTCCTGCACCCGCGCGTGGTAGGTGTTGACGTTGACCGCGGCGAACACCACCTTGCTGGCCAGCGGGCCGAGGTCGCGGTAGGCCTTCACGAACTCCGCCGACACGATCGGGCAGATGTCGGTGCAGTGCGGGTCCATGAACTGCAGCACCACGACCTTGCCGTGCAGGCTGGACAGGCTCAGCGTGTGCCCGTCCTGGTCGGTCAGGGTGAAGCCGGGGGCCCGGATCCCGGGCACCGGGCTGAGCACCATGAGGTTGGCCAGGCTGGTGGACACGCTGGCCGGGATGCCGGACACCCGGGACTGCTGCGCGGCCAGTGCCGTGTGGTTCCGCTTCAGGAGCAGGTAGGACGGGATGGCCACGGCCGCGGCCAGTAGCAGGGTGAGCGCGGTGACCAGCACGAGAAGCCGGGGCAGGCTGCTGCGCCGTGGCGGACTGCCGTCACCGCCGGGCGGGTCGGCCGGCACCTGCTCCGGAGTGCTTGAACTCACCGGGAACGCCTCCTGGCTGGTCGCGGCCTGAGCGTGGCGCCGCCGTCGGCGGCTAGCTGCCGAGCATATTCCCGGTCGGCTCGCGCGGATACCGCCTCGGGGTACCTCCGCGCCCCCGGGACCCGGTGGCGCGCTCAGTCGTGCTCGGGCTCGATCGCGATCCCGGCGTCGCGGGCGGCCAGCAGGACGAGCGAGGCGAAGTCGAGGCCCTCGCCCAGGCCCGAGGCGACCAGCCGGCTGAACTCCACCTCGGTCGCGGACGAGACGCCCATCGGCACCTCGTGCTCCGCGGCCAGCCGGAGCGCGAGCCGCAGGTCCTTGCGCTGCCCCTCAGGCGTGAACGCCGGCTCCAGGTCCAGCCGGACGAAGGCGTCCGTCTTGTACCGGGTGAACGGGGAGCCAATCGCGCTGTCGTTGATGAACTCCATCAGCGCGGCCCGGCGTACCCCGTGGCTCTGGCCGAGCACCAGCGCCTCGGCGAGGGCCTGGGTCAGCACCGCGAGGACCAGGTTGGTGCACAGCTTGACCACCCTGGCCTCGTGCCCCCGGCCCGCCACGTGCACTGCGCGCCCGATGTGGCGGAGCAGCGGCGTCGCCGTGGCGACGCCGGCGGGCGGCCCGGATACCGCGAAGATCAGGTTGCCGGAGCGGACGACGAGCGGGTTGCCGCTGACCGGGGCGCAGACGAACGCGACATCCCGGGCGGCGGCCGCGTCCGCCGCCCGCTGCGAGGCCGCGGGCGACACGGTGGAGCAGTCCACCCAGACGTCCGGCGGCCGCGCGCCGGCCAGGATCCCGTCGTCGGCCTGCCACAGGGCGTCCAGCGCCTCATCATTGAGGACCATGCTGAACGCGACCGGGGCGTCGCTGAGCGCGGGTGACGCCAGCAGGGTGGCGCCCGCGGCCACCAGGCCCGCGACCTTGTCCGGGCTGCGGTTCCACGCCTGGACCCCGACTCCGCCGGCGAGCAGGCGCTCGGCCATCGCCTCGCCCATCCGTCCCACGCCCAGCCAGCTCACCCGCTGGTTAGTCTGGTTCATAGATGTAGCCTGCCTCCTCCAGGCTGGCCGCGCCGCCGTAGCACCAGATCAGCACGGCCCGCTCGCTGTCCGACGTGTTCCAGAAGCCGTGGGCCTCCCCGATCCTGGCCACCACCACGTCGCCCGGTTCCATCCGCACGTCGGTGTCCCCGACCCGGGCGATCCCGGTCCCTTCGACCAGGTACTCAACCTCCTCCGCGTTCGGGTGGCGGTGAATGTCGTGCCGCCCGCCGGGCGGGAACGTGGTGATGCCGAACACGGTCTTCTCCGCGCCGCCGCGGGCCCGCGTGATGACCCACTGGACGGCCATGTTCATCCAGCCGTCATCCTCGCGGTGGTCGTCCGCGGGCGCCACGTCGGCGACCCGGACTTTCTGCGGATGTGTGTCCACGATTGGACGTTCCAACGGTTGGCCTCCAGTTTCCTAGGGGAAGGGCGGGCCGGGTGGCCCTGTCCGCTGGCCCGTGGGGCGCCCGGCCCCGGGTTGGGGGCCGGGCGCCGGTCCCGGGTCAGCCAGCGGGGATCAGAAGTTGTAGCTGCCGATGTTGGCCTTGGTGAAGATCAGCGGATTGCCCACGTTGACCGTGTGATTGGTGACCGAGAGCGTGCCGAGCCGGCCGGCCTTGAGCGTGCCGTTGGCGGGCAGCTTGCCCTTGATGGCGGCGTTGATGGCGTAGACGTCCGCGTAGGCGGTATCCGCCGGGCTCCAGAGCAGGCAGTTCTTGATCAGGCCCGAGGTGATGTCGACCTTCACGTCACTGGGAATGCACAGCCCGGCCACCGGAATCGAATGCGGGTTGATGCCCTGCTGCTGTTCCGCCTTGATGGCCCCGGACATTCCGCCGCCGATCACCCAGACGCCCGTCGTGCTGGATTTGTGCGCCGACAGATAGCTGCTGGTGACGCTCAGCACGGTCGCGGGATCGTCGTTCCCCGGAATGACCTGGGCGATGTGCATGTGCGGGTACTTGGTCGGGATGTACTTGCGCATGTAGGCGAGCCAGGTGTTCTGGTTGGCCGCCGTCGAGGTCGAGCTGACCAGGAGGAAGTTGCCCTTGCCGCCGGTCTGCGCGGCCATGGTGTCCACGATGGCCTTGGCAATGGCGGTATCACTCGCCTGGCTGATGAAGAACTGGCGCGCGGTGGGGGCCACGTCGGCGTTGTAGGACGACACCACGATGCCGGCCTTCATGGCCTGCTTCAGGGCCGGCGCTACCGCGTTCGGGTCGTCGCCGGAGATGGTGATCGCCGCCGGATGCTGCCGGATGGCGTTCTCGATCGTGGTCACCTGGCCGGCCGCGTCCGCCGTGGTCGGCCCCACATAGTCGATCTTGTAGCCGAGTTGCGCGGCGGCCTGCTTGGCGCCCTGCTCGGCATTGGTGAAGAAGGGGTCGCTGGTCTGCTTGGGGATCAGGACAATGACATTGGATTTCTTGCTCGCCGCGGAGGCTGATGATCCGCCCGTTCCGGTACTGCACGCAGCGAGGGTGACGGGAAGCAGGAGCGCGATGCCAATGGCGGATTTCCGCCAGTTCATGCCACTCCAGCTGGGTCTGTCCATGCGTCCTCCATTTCGGTTCTTCGCCAGGGCGCCCGGCGCCACAGGGCCGAGGCGCGGCCGGCGAACAATTCGTTGATGACGATCGCGGCGACCATGACGACGCCGATGGTCACGTACTGCCAGCTCGTATCGATGCCGGCCAGCTGGAGGCCGTCCGGGATGACCCCGATGACGATGACGGCGAGCGTGGTCCTGGCCACCGATATCTCGCCGCCCCGGATGCTTGCCCCGCCGACCACGACGGCCGCGATGGCCAGGAGCTCGAGACCGGTACCGGTGTCGCCGCGGTCGCTGAACACCCGGGAGGCGTAGATGAGGCTGGCCACCCCGGTGAGCAGGCCGCTGGTGCCGTAGACGGCCAGCCGGACCGCGCCGACCCGGATGCCCGCGAACGACGCGGCGAGCTCATTGATCCCGACCGCGAGCAGCCGGCGGCCCGCCGGTGTCGCGTTCACCACGCCGTACACCGCCAGGGCGATCAGCAGCCAGACGATGACCTGGGCCGGCACCGGCCCGATGTAGGTCTGGCCGAAGTACTGGAAGGACACCGGGAACCCGGAGAAGCCGTTGCCGTTGGAGATGCCCAGGGCCAGGCCCCGGTACAGGGCCAGGGTGCCCAGCGTGACCAGCAGCGGGTGCAGCCGCAGCACCACCACCAGCACGCCGTTGACGAGCCCGCAGACCAGGCCGGTCAGCAGGCAGACGACCGCGGCCACGGCCACCGGCTGGCCGTGCTGCACGGCGTAACCCATGGTCACCGAGGAGAGGGCCAGGATCGAGCCCACCGACAGGTCGATGCCGCCGGAAGCGATCACGATGGCCATGCCGAGCGCGATGATGCCGTTCTCGGTGTCCAGCGCCATCACGTTGAACAGGTTGGACGAGGTCAGGAAGTCCGGCGACAGCACGGTGAACACCGCGAGCTCCACCACGAGCAGCAGGACCAGGCCGCCGACCTTGGCCGCCGTCTCGGCCCGCACCGCGGGAACCAGTCGCATGATCAGCTCACCTTCCTGCTCAGCCAGAGCCGGTCGCGGGCCACGGCGAGCAGGATCAGGGCGCCGTAGACGAACTGGAACCAGACGCCCGCCACGCCGAGCACGACCACCCCGCTGGTGATGACCCCGATCAGCAGGGCGCCGGTCAGCGGGGCCAGGTCCGTGCCGCGGCCGCCCTGGATGCTGGTGCCGCCTATCGCGCACGCCGCGATGACCTGGAGCACGGTGTTGGTGCCGATGACGGACGTCTGCATGCCACCGACCTCGCCGAGGTACATCACCGCGGCCAGCCCGGACAGCGTCCCGGCCAGGGTGAACGCGACGATCAGCTCCCGGCGGACCCGCACCCCCATGGTCAGCGCGGCCCGGCGGTTGGCCCCGACCGCGATGAGGTCGCGGCCCGCATTGGTGTTGCGCCGCCACAGGGTGATCACGGCGAAGGCGCCCAGCACGACCAGGGCGCTGGTCGGTATGCCCAGCACCGAGCCCTGACCCAGGGTGCTGGCCGACGCGGGAACGGAGACCACGTTGTGGCTTCCGGACAGCAGCAGCGCGATGCCCTGGTAGACGTACAGGGTGCCCAGCGTGGCCACGATGGAGGGCACCCGCGTCCAGGCCACGATCAGCCCGTTGATCACGCCCGCGGCCCAGCCCACCGGCACCGCCACCGCCAGCGTCAGCCACAGGTTGCCGGTGGCTACCGCCACCGGCCCGGCGGCGAACCCGGCCAGGGCCAGGATGGAGCCGACCGAGACGTCGATCTCACCGGCCAGGATGACGAGGTTCTCGCCGAGGGCGATGCAGGCGATCACCGCCGCTGAGATGACGATGCTCTTGATGTTGTCCACCGAGGCGAAGCCGCTGGCGAACACGCCGAAAAAGACACCGCAGGCGACCAGGGTGGCCAGCACGGCGGCGTCCGGGTGGGCAAGCAGGAAGGTGACCCGCATCCGCCGGCCGCCGGGCACCGCCCGCGTGGCGGTCATGCCGCTCACCGCGTGCCGCCGTGACTGGCATCGGCGCCCAGCGCGGCCGCGCCGATGTTCATCTCGGTCAGGTCGTCGCCGGAGAACTCGCCGACCAGCTGCCCGGCCCGCATCACGACCACCCGGTCTGACAGCGCGAGCAGTTCCTGGATGTCGGAGGAGATCAGCAGGATCGCCACGCCGGAATCGGTCAGCTGCTCGATGATCCGGTAGATCTCGAACCGGGTGCCCACGTCGATACCGCGGGTCGGCTCGTCGAGGATGAGCACGCTCGGCTGCAGGGCCAGCCAGCGGCCCAGCAGCACCTTCTGCTGGGTGCCGCCGGACAGCGTGCTGACCGGGGCGTTGATGTCGCCCTTCACGGCCAGCCGGGCCAGCGCGTCCCGGACGTAGCGGCTTTCCCGCCGGGGCGACACCACCCCCCAGGACTGGATCCGGTCCAGCGCGGCCATCGAGACGTTGCTCTTGCTGCTGAGCGCGAGGAACAGCCCCTGCGCCTGCCGTTCCTCGGGTACGTAGCCCACCCCGCGCTGCACTGCCTGCCGCACGCTGCGGATGCTGACCGGGCGGCCGGCCACCGTGAGCTGGCCGCCGGTGAGCTTGTCCCGCCCGATGACGGTCTGCGCGAACTCGCTGCGGCCCGAGCCGATCAGGCCGGCCATGCCGACGATCTCGCCGCGGCGGATGGTCAGGTCGACCGGCCCGAACACGCCGGTCCGGGTCAGCCCGGCCGACTCGAACGCCACCTCGTCCCGGGCGGAGGTCCGGCGTCCCGCGTGCCGCACCAGCGGCCGTCCCAGCATGCTGGTGACCAGGCTGGCCTCGTCGAAGTCGTGGCCGGGTGCGCTCCTCACCAGACGGCCGTCACGCATGACCGAGATGACGTCCGCGATCCGCAGGATCTCCGGGAGACGGTGCGAGACGTACAGCACCGCGACACCCGAGGAGCGCAGCGCCGACACCACGCCCAGGAGCCGCTGGGCTTCCCACTCGTCCAGCGACGCGGTCGGCTCGTCCATGATCAGGACCCGGGCGTCCAGCATCAGCGCCCGCCCGATCGCGACCAGCTGGCGGTTCCCGTGGGTGAGCTCCTGCACCCGGCTCGCCGGGTCGATGGTCACGCCGAGCCGGGCGAGCTGCTCCTGGGCCCGCCTGCGCATGGTGTGGCCCGCCACCAGGCGGCCGCGGCCCCGGGGGCGGGGACGGCCCACGTACATGTTCTCGGCGACGCTGAGCGACTCGTAGAGCTGCAGTTCCTGCGGGATCAGGACGATCCCCAGGGCCTCGGCGTCGCGTGCGGAGCCGAAGGTCACCTCGCGCCCGCCGAACTCGACATGGCCGGCGGTGGGGCGGGTGACGCCCGACGCGATCTGGGCGGCGGTGCTCTTGCCCGCGCCGTTCTCCCCGACCAGCGCGTGCACCTGGGCGGGGGCCAGCGCCACGGTCAGCTCGTCCACGGCGACCGTGGCGCCATAGACCTTGCGGATGCCGCGGAGGGCCAGCACGCTCTCGCCGGTGTGGTCTGGCGGCTGGACTGGGGCCTGGTCTGGGGCCGGGCCGGGGCCAGGACCGCCGGGGCCAGGACCGCCGGGGCCAGGACCGCCGGAGGCAGCGCCAGGATGGCCAGCGCCGGACGCGTCTGTCACGGAGGCCTCCATCCGGTGCCGTGCGGGGCTGGCGGGTTCCGTTGCCGGTCGGTGCGCGCGGCGCGCCCGGCGGGTAGCCAGAGCGTGCGGCTCGTCCAGGAGAAGGTCGGTTCTGCCTGGCTGCGGGCCCCGTGAGGAGCCGTATGGCCGGAATCTAGATCCGCAAATCCGGGTATGTCAAACGTTTGCCATGAGTGTTACCGCTACGTTACGCTTGCCTCTCGGCGGACGTCGCAGACCGATCGAGACCCCCGGATCTTCCAGGTAGAGGCGTCGAAATCGAGACGTCGCCGGCGATACAGCACAGAGCAGGGCGGCAAACGCTTGCCAGGAGCGAGGGATTTGTCATTCCTGGTATGACAGGCGCATGGCCCGCGGCCCGCTGCGCGCGGGCCAGGCCACGCGGTGACAGGGGACTATGAGCGCGCCATCGGGACCCCCGGCTGGCGGCCGCCGGCAGCAAACGCCGGCGGCCGGATCGCGGCGCCCCGCGGAGGGCGCCCCGGACCAGGGCCCCGTGACGCTCGAGGACGTGGCCCGGGTGGCGGGGGTGCACTATTCGACGGTGTCCCGGGCCCTGGACCCGGCCAAGGCGTGGCGGGTGGGAGCCAGCACCCGGCGGCACGTGGAAACCGTGGCCCTGGAGATGGGCTACCGGCGGCACATGGGTGCCTCCGGGCTCAAGCGCGGCCGGACCCACACCGTCGGCGTGATCGTGGCCGATCTCGGTAACCCGTTCATCTCGCCGGTGCTGCGCGGCCTGGCCAACCGGCTGGACGAGGCGAGCCTGATGCCGCTCATCACCGAGACCCAGGACGATCCGGCCCGGCTGTCCCGCGTGCTCAATCACGTCCTGGAGCGCCGGGTGGACGCGGTGGTGGTCGGTGCGGCCCGGCTGGGCAACGCGCCGATCCTGATGGAGATCGCCAGCAGGCGGGTTCCGCTGCTCCTGTTCGACCGCAACGTGCCGCAGACCGGCCTCCCCTCGTGCACCCACGATCACCGGCGGGGCGGCACCCTGGCCGCGGATCACCTGCTGGACCTGGGGCACCGGAGGGTCGCCCAGCTGCGCGGCCCCGCCGACGTCAGCTCGTTCGTGGACCGGGGCCGGGGCTTCTCGGAGTCGGTGGCCGCCGCGGGGGCCACCGAGACCGGCCTGCCCAGTGTGGCGTCCAAGCCCGCCCTCGACGAGGGGCGCCGGCTGGCCCGGATGCTGCTGGCCCAGCCTGGTGAGCTGCCCACGGCGGTCTTCGCGCACAACGACCTGATGGCCCTGGGAGCGCTCGACGCACTGGCGGAGGCGGGACTGCGCTGCCCGGGCGACGTGTCCGTCATGGGGTACAACGATTCGCCGCACGTGGACCGGGTGTCGCCGCCGCTGACCACGGTCCGGCTGCACGGCCAGGAACTTGGCCGGCTGGTCGGGGAGATGGCGGTCACCGCTATCCAGTCACCGGACCAGATACCCGTGTCCCTCACCCTGCCGCCCAGCATCATCATCCGGGAGTCAACCGCGTTTCCGCGCGAACGAAAGGAGCCGCGATGAGTGACGTGACCGCTCCGCCGCGGTCGTACCACGACCGGGACGAACGTGTCCTGGCCGCCCTGCGGGACCGGTTGCTCCAGGCCGCTGGCCGCGGCCGTGTCCTGCTGCGTGGCGCGACGGTGCTGACCATGGACCCGCAGATAGGTGATCTGGCCGTCGGCGACGTCCTGCTCAACGGGGCGGTGATCGAGGCGGTCGGCCCCGATCTGGGGGCGCGGGCCTCAGGCCCGGAGGTCATCGTCCTCGACCTGCCCGGCATGATCGTCCTGCCCGGCCTGGTGGACGGCCACCGGCACTGCTGGCAGAACCAGCTCCGGCGGCTGATCTGTGACGCGGACATCGACGAGTACATCGCGATGACCCACGGCAGCACGGCGCTGCACTACCGGCCCGCTGACATGTTCGCCGGGGACCTGGTCAGCCTGCTCGGCGCCATCGACTCCGGCGTCACCTGCGTCCTGGACTTCTCGCACAACTCACGTTCGCCCGGGCATTCCGACGCGGTGTTCGAGGCGTACCGCGAAAGCGGGGCCCGGGCCGTGCACGTCAGTGCCCCGCCGAACGCGGGACAGTGGGCTGAGCAGTTCCCCGAGGACCTGCTGCGGCTGCGCAGCGAGCACTGCGGCGGGACCAGCCCGCTGGCCACTGTCCGGATGGGGATCGACCTGCGCCGCGTGCGGCCCGCCGCCGACCTGATGAGCTTCGCCCGGGACCACGGGATGGCCATCACCTTTGACGGGGTGATGGGGCCGCCCTCCTCCGCCGAGGTGGAGGAACTCGGGCTGAAAGGTGCCCTGGGTCCCGACGTCACCCTGGTCCACTGCACGGACATGTCCGACGGGGCGTGGCGGAGCATCGCCGGCTCCGGGGCGCATGTCACCCTGGCTCCCACCTCCGATCAGCAGCTCGGGCTCGCGGACGGCGTCCCGCCGGTGCAGCGGGCCCTCGACTTCGGGGTGCGGCCCAGCCTCAGCGTCGACGTGGAGATCTCGCTGTCCAGCGACCTGTTCGCCCAGATGCGCTGCGTCCTGCTCACCCAGCGGATGCACGCGACCCAGCGCCGGTACCGCGGGGACGCGTCAGCCCCTGGCTTCATCAGCCACCGTGACGTGCTCGAATTCGCCACGGTCCAGGGCGCCGCCGATGTGGGGCTCGGTGACCAGATCGGCACGCTCACCCCCGGCAAGCAGGCCGACATCGTGGCCATCCGCGCCGAGGACGTCAACAACCTCCCGCTCAACAACGCCATCGGGACGGTGGTGCAGGGGGCGGACACGAAGAACGTGGACACGGTCCTCATCGGCGGCCAGATCCGCAAGTGGTGCGGGGAACTGGTGGGGGTGGACCTGCGGCGGGTCCGCGCGCTGGCCTACGAGTCGCGGGACTACCTGGCCGCCCGGGCCGGGTTCACCGTGAACCCGGTGGTAGCGCCGTCCCGGCGCGAGATTCAGGACCCGTATCTGCGCGAGTATTTCGCGTCGCGGGAGCGGCAGTAACCCGGCCGGCGACGCCGCACCGGCTACGTCGCCCGCGCGCTGCTTACCTGATCATTAAGTCATTGCCCGGGCGTTTACTCCTGGGGACGCCAGCTGCGGTGCCGGGCCATTCTTGTTCACCAGTTTGCCTGCTGGTCAGCTACCGGACGCGGTTTGGTCACACCGCTCCGGGAACGTTTGGCTCTGTTGTGCGCGATGGCGCCGCGGCCCCGGATGCGGGCGTGAAAGGCGCCATGGATCAGCCCCAGACTCAGGAGGGTGATATGGGCGAACGCCCAGTCAACGGCCCGCGGACGGGCCGGAGCAGGCGCAGGTGGCACCGGTCGTACGCGGCC
>JAOPYP010000453.1 GCA_025964635.1 Actinomycetes bacterium
CCCCGCGTACCGGGCGGAATGAGGGGGCCACCGGCGGCCCTGCGGGTGGCTCGAGCCACCTCCCGGGGCGGCGGCCATAGCCGCACCGGATGAGCAGGCGGTGTCAGCCGCCCCGGATCAGGAGGTATTCGTGAGACGCACGGTTCCGGCCATCGCGGCTTTCGGCGCGCTGGCGCTACTCGCCGCGGCGTGTGGCAATAGCACGTCGGGCCCCTCTGGCTCGTCGTCGAGCAGCGGTTCGGCCAGCGCGGCCGCGGCCGGCCTCAAGGGCTGCATGGTCATCGACACCGGTGGCGTGGACGACCGGTCGTTCAACCAGTCGTCGTGGGAGGGCATGCAGCAGGCCAAGTCGGCCGACCAGAGCGGCGTCTCGATCAGATACCTGACGTCCACCTCGCCGAGCGACTACACGCCGAACATCAACGCGTTCATCGGGCAGAAATGCGGGATCATCGTCACCATCGGCTTCGCAATGGGCACGGCCACGCAGACCGCGGCCAAAGCGCACCCGAACTCGAAATTCGCGATCGTCGACTTCAACTACACGCCGCCGCTGAAGAATGTGAACTCGCTGATTTTCAACACCGTTCAGGACGGCTTCCTCGGCGGTTACCTGGCCGCCGGGATGACCAAGACCGGCAAGGTGGCCACGTTCGGCGGCCAGAAGTTCCCCACGGTCACCATCTACATGGACGGCTTCTGGGATGGCGTCCAGTACTACAACCAGAAGCACCACAAGAACGTGAAGGTCCTGGGCTGGAGCGAGAAGACGCAGAACGGGAACTTCACCGGTGACTTCACCAACCAGACCAAGGGCCTGACGCTCACCAACACGTTCATCCAGGAAGGCGCGGACATCATCTTCCCGGTCGCCGGGAACGTGGGCCTGGGTGCGGCCAAGGCGGTGCAGACCGCGGACCAGCAGGGCCACAACGTCAACATGATGTGGGTGGACACCGACGGCTGCATAAGCGCCGCGCAGTACTGCAAATACTTCATCACCAGCGTGGATAAGGGTATCCAGACCGCGGTGAAGACCGCGGTGCTGGGCGCAGCGCACGGCACGTTCAAGGGCGGCAACTACATCGGCACGCTGGCCAACGGCGGGGTGGGGCTCGCGCCCTTCCATGACTTCGCCAGCAAGGTCCCAGCCTCGCTGAAGTCGGAGCTAGCCACGGTCAAGGCGGGTATCGAGAACGGCACGATCAAGACGCCCACCAAGAGCCCGGTGTAACCCGGCCAGGTAGCTCTGGCTGCGCGTGACCCGGGCGGGCATCCCGCCCGGGTCACGCTGGGGTATCGGGGAAGGGCGGTCGGGTGAAGCTTGAGCTGAAGGGGATCACGAAGCGCTACGGCAGCCTCGTGGCCAACGACCACATCGACCTGACCGTGGAACAAGGCCAGATCCACGCGCTGCTCGGCGAGAACGGCGCGGGCAAGACCACGTTGGTGAACGTCCTGTACGGGCTGGCCCAGCCGGACGAGGGCGAGATCCTGATCGACGGCCAGCCGCAGCACCTCGGCTCGCCGAGCCACGCGATCAAGGCCGGCATCGGCATGGTGCACCAGCACTTCATGCTGGTCCCGGTGTTCACTGTGGCCGAGAACGTCACGCTCGGCATGGAGCGCACCCGGGTGCTCGGCCTGATCGACCGGCGGCGGACCCGCCGGGACGTCCGCGAGCTGTCCGAACGCTACGGCCTGCAGGTCAACCCGGACACCCTCGTCGAAGATCTCCCGGTGGGCGTGCAGCAGCGGGTGGAGATCGTCAAGGCACTGCTGCGCGAGGCGAACGTGCTCATCCTGGACGAGCCCACCTCGGTGCTCACCCCGGGCGAGAGCCAGGAACTGTTCCGGATCATGCGGGAACTGCGGTCCGGCGGCCGGTCCATCGTCTTCATCTCGCACAAGCTCAAAGAGGTCCAGGAGATCGCCGACACCATCACGGTCATCCGGCGCGGCCGGGTCGTCGGCCAGCGGCCGCCGACCACGAGCGACGCGGAACTGGCCTCGCTGATGGTGGGCCGGTCGGTGCAGCTCCGGGTGACCAAGCCGCCAGCCAGCCCCGGCGACGTCCGGCTCGACGTGCAGGGCCTCACGGTGGCGGGCGAGGAAGACAAGTCGGCCCTGGACGAGGTGTCGTTCCAGGTCCGGGCGGGCGAGATCCTCGGCGTGGCCGGCGTCCAGGGCAACGGGCAGACCGAGCTGTGCGAGGCCCTGCTTGGCCTGGTGCCGGCGGCCGCCGGGTCGGTCCGGCTGGAAGGCCAGGACCTCACCCACGCCACCCCGCGACAGCGGCTGCACTCGGGAGTTGGCTACATCCCCGAGGACCGTCAGGAAGACGGCCTCGTGGCCGGGTTCTCGGTGGGGGAAAACCTCATCCTCGACGTGTACAACGAGCCCCCGTACTCCTCGGGGATCGCCCTGGACCGCGGCACGATCAACAAAACCGCCGCCGAGCGGGTCGCGGACTTCGACATCCGCACCACGTCGACCGCGACCCCGGTCGGCACCCTGTCCGGAGGCAACCAGCAGAAGGTGATCCTGGCCCGGGAGATCGGCCGGGACGTCCGGCTGCTGGTGGCGAGCCAGCCGACCCGGGGCCTGGACGTGGGCTCCATCGAGTTCGTGCACCGGCGCATCGTGGAGGAACGGGACCAGGGCGTGGCCGTGCTGATCATCTCCTCCGAGCTGGACGAGATCTACGCCCTGTCCGACCGGATCGCGGTCATGTACGAGGGGAAGATCACCGGTTTCCGTGACCCGGACGTCCCGCCGGAGGAACTCGGCATGCTGATGGCCGGCGCGTCCGACGCCGACGCGGCCGCGTTCGGTGCGGCGGCCGATCACGGCCAGATCGCGGGCGGCGAGGCGGCCGACGAGACCGGGCTCATGGAAGCCGGGCTGTACGGCGTGGGCCTCCCAGGCGTCGCCGGGAACCGCCGGGAACCGGCGGATGAAGGGCCGGCCGCCGGGGACGGCACCCACGCCGACGGCAGCGACGGCAGCGGAAGCGGAAGCCAGAGCGGCGGAACCCAGAGCGGCGGAAGCGGCAGCGGCCCAGCGGATGACAGTGGAGCGGACCCGGAATGAGCGAGCCACCAGCACCCCCGCCGGCCTCCCCCGGGCTCCCCGCGGCCGGGCCCGCCGGCACCGGGACTCCCGCCGCGGAGAACGCTCCCGGTCCCGGCGGCCGGGGGCAGTTCGGCCGGGCCGTGCTCGATGCCATCCTCGAGGGCAACTCGGTGGTGGTCACGATCCTGGCCATCGCGGTGGCCTTGGTCCTGGGCGGCCTGCTGATCGCGTTCACCGACCCGGCGGTGCTGCGGGCCTGGGGGTCCTTCTTCGCCAACCCGGGCCACGCGATCGCGCTGGCCTGGGACGCCGCCGCGAGCGCCTACGTGGCCATGTTCGAGGGCGCCATCTTCAACCCGCACACGGTGGCGGGCGTCTTCCACCAGGCGTCGCTGGCCACCGCGCTGCACAACGGCTACGTCGCCGCGGTGTTCAATCCCATCTCCGAGACCGCGGTGAACGCCACCCCGCTCATCTTCACCGGCCTGGCCGTGGGCCTGGCCTTCCGGGCCGGCCTGTTCAACATCGGGGCCGCGGGCCAGTGGATCGGCGGCGCGATCGTCGCCACCTGGCTCGGCTTCGGGGTCAGCCTCCCGCCGGTCATCCACGTGGTGGTCTGCCTGCTGGGCGGGTTCGCAGGTGGGGCGGTGATCGGCTGGATCGTCGGCGAACTGAAGGCCCGTACCGGGGCGCACGAGGTCGTCGTGACGATCATGCTCAACTACGTCATGTACTACTTCCTGGCCTACATCCTGGGCACCAGCGCGATGCAGCAGCCGCACAGCACCAACCTGATCAGCCCGGTGATCGCGGTCGATGCGCGGCTGTGGCACATCGCCGGCCCCAGCCTCCGGGTCAACGCCGGTTTCCTGCTCGCGCTCGCCGTCGCGGCCGGGGTGTGGTGGCTGCTGGAGCGCAGCACCATCGGCTTCGAGTTCCGTACCGTGGGCGCCAACCCGAGCGCGGCCCGGACCGCGGGAATGAGCGTGGAGCGCAGCTGGGTGCTGGTCATGCTGCTGGCGGGTGGCCTGGCCGGGCTGGCCGCCTGCACGGTCATCCAGGGCACCGACTACCAGCTGAACTTCCAGAGCTACGGCACCTACGGGTTCGACGGCATCACGGTCGCGCTGCTCGGCCGGGCCCGGCCGCTCGGCATTGTGCTGTCCGCTCTGCTGTTCGGGGCGCTGCACGCCGGCGGCGTGCAGATGCAGGCCGCCACCCAGATCCCGGTGGACATCGTCATCGTCATCCAGTCCCTCATCGTCCTGCTCGTCGCCGCTCCGCCGCTGATCCGGGCCATGTTCCGGCTGCGGCGGGCCCGGGCAGGCGGCCTGAGCGAGACCGTCGCCAAAGGGTGGAACGCATGACCACGCTGACCACGGCCGTCCGCTCTACGGTGGCGGTCAACCGGACCCTGATCGCCTCCGCCACCTTCGTGGCCTTCGGCCTGGCGGACATCCTGCTGTTCGGCCTGTTCAGTCACGGCGACGCGACGTTCGCGTTCGCCCAGTTCGGCGCGAAAGTTGGCGTGCCCAACCTGGTGCTGCCTGCCGCTCCTGTGGCGTACGCGCTCGGCGCGGTCTCGATCGCGATCGGAGTGCTGCGGGCGACGGTTCCGCTGAGCCGGGCCGGGCGGCGGGCCTGCATCGCGGGCGCCGTCCTGGCCTTCGTCATCTCCCTGCTGTGCTGGGCCGACGCCGGGAACTCCACCGCGCTGAACGTCATCAACCTGCTCCAGGGCACGGTGGTGTACTCGATCCCGCTCATCCTCGGCGCCCTGGCCGGCGTCATGTGCGAGCGGTCCGGGGTGATCAACATCGCGATCGAGGGACAGTTGCTGCTCGGTGCGTTCGCCGCGGCCGTGATCACCAGCGCGTTCAGTTCGCTGTGGCTGGGGCTGATCGCCGGGTCGCTGGCCGGAGGGCTGCTCGGCGGGGTCCTGGCCGTGTTCGCGATCAAATTCCTGGTCGACCAGATCATTCTCGGCGTGGTGCTCAACGTATTCGCGTCCGGGCTGACCGGCTACCTGTACGACCGGGCCCTGGTCCCGTACCAGAACCGGCTGAACTCCCCGGTCACCTTCAGCAGCGTGAAGATCCCGCTGCTGGGGGACATCCCCATCATCGGCCCGGTGTTCTTCGACTCGACGATCTTCCTGTACATCACGTACGCGATGATCGCCCTGGTCCAGGTGGGCCTGTTCCGCACCCGGTGGGGCCTGCGGGTCCGGGCGGTGGGCGAGCATCCGACCGCGGCCGACACGGTGGGCATCAAGGTGCTGGCCACCCGGTACCGGAATGTGCTCATGGGCGGGCTCATCGCCGGGATCGGCGGGGCGTTCCTCACCATCGGGCAGGTGGGCTCGTTCGGCAAGGACATGTCCTCGGGCGAGGGCTACATCGCGCTGGCTGCTATGATCTTCGGCCGGTGGACGCCGCTGGGCGCGACCGCGGCCGCGCTGCTGTTCGGCTTCTCCACCTCGCTGCAGTCCATCCTGGCCACGCTCAACGTGCCCATCCCCTCGAACATCCTGCTGATGGCCCCGTACATCGTCACGATCGTCGCGGTGGCCGGCCTGGTCGGCAAGGTCCGGGCCCCCAAGGCCGACGGCCAGCCGTACGTGAAGGCATGAGTCGCGCGGGGGCCGAAGACCCGTTCGCCGCGGCGGCGGCGAGTGCTGCGCGGCTCGCCGGGCTGACCGGCCAGCCCGGGCACGACGTGGCCGTGGTCCTCGGGTCCGGCTGGTCCCCGGCCGCCGACGCGCTGGCCCGCGGGCTGGACGCTGCCGTCACCGAGATCCCGGTCGCCGACCTGGGTGGCTTCCCGCCCTCCACCGTGCCCGGTCACGCCGGCCTGGCCCTGTCCCTGGTGACGCCGCGACTGCGGCTCCTGGTCCTCGTCGGCCGGGTGCACCTGTACGAAGGTCATCCGCCCAGCGTGGTCGTGCACGGCGTGCGGACCGCGGTCGCGGCCGGCTGCCGGGTCGTCGCGCTGACCAACGCGGCCGGCGGGATCGCGCCGGACTTCCGGGTCGGCCAGCCGGTGCTGGTCCGGGATCACCTCAACCTCACCGGCCGTTCCCCGCTCACCGGGCAGGCCCCGCCGGACGGGTACCCGTCCCGGTTCACCGACCTCACCGGCCTGTACTCGCCCCGGCTCCGGGCGCTGGCCCGGGAGGCCGATCCCAGCCTGGCCGAGGGGGTGTACGCGGCTATGCCCGGCCCGCACTACGAGACGCCCGCGGAGATCCGCATGCTCCGCACCCTCGGCGCGGACCTGGTCGGCATGTCCACCGCACTGGAGGCCATCGCCGCCCGCCACCTCGGCGCGGAGGTGCTGGCCATCTCGCTGGTCACCAACCCCGCAGCGGGCCTGGCCGCGCACGGCCTGGATCATGCCGAGGTGGTAGCGGCGGGACAGGCCGCCGCGGGCCGGATGGGCACCCTGCTGGCCCAGGTGCTGCCCCGGACCGCATGATCCCCGGCGACCCCACCCCCCGCGACCCAGTCCCCGGCGCCGCGCTCCCCGGAGACCCGGCCCCTCGATACCCGGTCTCCGGGGATCTGGCGCGGCGGGCCGAGGCCTGGATCGCCGAGGATCCCAGCCTCGCGGACCGGGCCGAGCTGCAGGATCTGCTCGACGCGGCCCGGCGGGACGACCCGGCCGGCCGGGCGGCCGCCGCTGACCTGGCCGACCGGTTCGCGGGGCGGCTGGAGTTCGGTACCGCGGGCCTGCGCGGCGCGATGGGATCCGGGCCGAACCGGATGAACCGGGCCGTGGTCCGGGCCGCGACCGCGGGACTGGCCCGCTGGCTGCGAGAGCACCGGCCGGCGGCGGCGCAGGCCGGGGTGGTACTCGGCTGGGACGCCCGGCACCGCTCGGCCGAGTTCGCCGCGGAAGCCACGGCCGTGCTGACCGGGGCGGCCATCCGGGTGCACCTGCTGCCCGGCCGCAGTCCCACCCCGCTGCTCGCGTTCGCGGTCCGGCACCTGTCCGCCGGGGCGGGCGTAATGATCACCGCCAGCCACAACCCGCCCGCGGACAACGGGTACAAGCTCTACCTGGGCGACGGCGCCCAGATCGTGCCGCCGGTGGACGCCCAGATCGAGGCGGCTATCCGAGGCGTGGGCCCGCTGCCGGCGATCCCGCTGGGACCGCCCGACAGCCCGCTGATCACCCGCCACGGGGACGAGATCGCCCAGGCGTATCTGGACGCCATCTTGGCCGCTTCGCCCGGTGTGCCACCTCCTGGCGGCGTGGCGGACCTGCGGGTGGTCTATACGCCTCTGCACGGGGTCGCAGGTCCGCTTATGCTGCGGGCCATCCAGCGGGTCGGCTACCCCGCCCCGCACGTGGTGGCCGCGCAGGCCGAGCCGGACCCCCACTTCCCGACGGTGCCCTTCCCCAACCCGGAGGAGCCCGGGGCCCTCGACCTCGCCCTCGCCCTCGCGGGGGACCTGGCTGCCGATCTGGTGCTGGCCAGCGATCCGGACGGTGACCGCCTCGCGGTTTCGGTCCCGGATCCCGGGGCCGAGGGTGGCTGGCGGACGCTCACCGGGGACCAGGTCGGCGCGCTGCTCGGCGCGTTCGTGCTCGGCGTCTTCG
>JAOPYP010000761.1 GCA_025964635.1 Actinomycetes bacterium
CGGTGCCATTTTCGCGGTGCCATCAAGCTCACCGCGGGCAGGGCGGGCGGCACCGCTCACGGCTGGTCAGACCTGGACCTGTCCGCCATCGACGAAGTGCTCGGCACCGGTGATGAACGAACTCTGCGGCCCGGCCAGGAAAGCGGCCAGCGCTGCGACCTCCCCGGGACGGCCCATGCGCTGCAGCGGTAGTTGCGAGGCCAGCGCTGCGTGGAAGTCTTCACTGCTCAGGCCGAGCCTGCCGGCCACGCGGTCGATCGCGGGTGTGGCGATGGGGCCGGGCGTGATGACGTTGACGCGCACGCCGCGGGGGGCCAACTCCGCGGCCCAGGTCCGGCCCAGGCTGCGCACGGCTGCCTTGGATGCAGCGTAGATGCCCATTCTGGGGGCGCCTTGATGGATGGTGGTGGACGCCAGCAGGATCACCGATGCGGGCTGGGCGAGCAGGGGCAGCGACTTCTGCACGGTCAGCAGGCTGCCCTTGGTGTTCACGCCGAAGACGACGTCGAACTGCTCCTCCGTGACGTCCTGGAAGCGGGACCCGTCGCCCAGGCCGGCATTGGCCACGACGGCGTCCAGTCGCCGTCCGTCGCCGCGGATCACGTCCATGACGCGGTCCAGGTCGGCGGCCTGCGAGACGTCGCACGGCACGGCGACCGCGGCGGGGCCGGCTGCCTCGGCCGCGGCTTCGAGTTCGTCCTTGCGCCGGCCAGTCAGGTAGACGCGGGCGCCGTCATCGGCAAAGCGCTGGGCGATCGCCCGTCCGATACCACTGGAGGCACCGGTGACCAGGGCTGTCTTTCCGTCCATGGGACGCATGGCACCCATCCTTTCGGGATCACGGTGTCGTTCGCGCTCCTCGTAGCCGCTGGCGACGGGACAGGCGGCCGATTTTTCTTGACTGTCTCGTCCAGAACATAGCCGATTCTGGACGAGACAGTCAAGAATAGGTATCGTGAGGTCATGGGACGAACCCGAGGCTTCGATGAAGGCGAGGTCCTGCGCGTCACCAGGGACCAGTTCTGGTCGACCGGTTACGCGGCGGCGAGGGTGGACGACATCGCCGCGGCCACCGGTCTGGGCAAGGGCAGCCTCTACGGCGCCTTCGGCGACAAGCACCAGCTGTTCCTGCGCACCTTCGACGACCATTGCGCCGGGCTGATCGAGGCTGTGCTCCGGGCGCTCGACGGCCCGGATGCCGGCGCCTACGAACGGCTGCGGGCGCATGTAATGGCGGTGGCGAACGCCACCGCGTCGGACGTCCGTCTGCGTGGCTGTCTGCTCGCCAAGGGTACCGCCGAGCTGTCGGAGCGGGATCCAGCCGTCGCTGCGACGGCCCGCCGGACGTTCGCAGCCATTGAGGAACTGATCTCTTCCTGCATCGCGGGAGCGCAGCGGGCGGGCGACATCAGGCAGGACGCGGATCCCACCCGGCTTGCCGGGCTCCTGCTGGCTGTGCTGCGGGGGATCGAAGCGCTGGGCAAAGGCGGAAGCAGCCCCGATTCGCTGCGCGCGATCGCCGAAACGGCCTTGGCTCTCCTTCCCCTGCCGTAGGACGGCCACGGTCCGGATTCCACCGGGACGCGGCAGGCTTCTTGCCCCGGGCGACGCTGGCCAGCGTGCCGGATTCATATCCGACGCTCGGCCGGATGCTCAGGCCACGGTCATGCTGATTAGCCTGGAGACGGCGTTGATGAAACGGACTGCCCGAGAGGACAGGCACATGCCAGGCCCTGGTGAACTGCCGTCACAGCAGCCCGCACGCATCATTGGCCGGGAAGCCGGGCTGGCCCGGCTGCGCAAACTGGTGGATCCGGTCCCGCTGGCCAGCCAGGTCCTGCTCCTCATCGGCGAGGCAGGCATAGGCAAGACCGTGCTTCTGGCGGACGCCGCCGACCGGGCGCGGCTGGCGGGCATGCGGGTCCTGTCGGTCACCGGCCGGGAATCGGAGTCAAAACTCGCGTTCGCCGGGCTGCACCAGCTTCTGCGGCCGGTGCTGTCCGGTGCCGCCGGCCTGCCCGGCCGGCAGGCCCAGGCCCTGCTGGGGGCGCTCGGCCTCGCTGCGGAGCCGGTTGCTCCCGATCCGCTGCTCACCGGGGTCGCCGTGCTCACCCTGCTGTCGGATCTTTCGGAACGTTCCCCGGTCCTGGTGGTCGCCGACGACGCCCACTGGCTCGACCGCAGCTCCCTTGACGCGCTGGCCTTCGCCGGCAGCCGCCTGGACGCCGAGCGGATCGTCGTGCTGCTGGGCGCCCGGGGGCAGGCCCCGCCGCCCGGCTTTGACCGGGGATTCCCGGAGCTGCATCTGGAGCCGCTGTCCGCGGCAGACGCCAGCCGCCTGCTGGACGGGCAGCCGCGCCCGCCCCGCGGGCGGGCCCGGGCGCAGGTGCTCGCCCAGGCCAGGGGTAACCCCATGGCGCTGATCGAGCTGGCCAAGGTGGTCGCCGACGATCCCGCCGCCAGCCGGCGGTGGGCCGCCGAGCCACTGCCCCTGACTGACCGGCTGAGGGCCGTCCTCACCTCCAGGGTCGCCGCCCTGCCCGAGCAGGCACAAGCCGCACTGCTGCTGGCCGCCGTGGCTGACGGCCCGGACCTGAACGCGGCAGCCAGCCGGGGGGGCGGCCCAGATGCGCGGGCCCTCGCCCCGGCCGAGCAGCTGGGCCTGATCACGGTAGACCGCACCGGCCTGCACTTCTCCCATCCTCTCGTCCGTTCCGCCATCTACCACTCCGCGCCGTTCGCGCAGCGGGCCGCAGCGCACCGCCAGCTCGCGAGCGCCCTGCACGACCAGCCAGACCGGCGAGCCTGGCACCTGGCCGCCGCGGCGCTGCAACCGGACGAGCAGGTGGCTTCGCTGCTCGAGGCCACCGCTGCCCAGGCGCGACACCGCGGTGGCGCGGCCGCCGCCGCGCTGGCCATGGAACGCGCGGCCGAACTCAGCCCCGGCCCCGCAGACCAGGCCCGCAGGCTGGTAGCGGCCGCGTCGGCCGCCGTTCCCACTGGCCAGGCGGACTGGGTCCAGGAGCTCGCCACCCGCGCCCTGGCCGTCACGGCGGACCCGGAACTGCGGCTGGCCGCCCGCCATGACGCCGGCTGGGCGCTGGCCTGGTCGGGCCGGCGCACCGCCGCGCTGTCAGCGCTGATCTCCGTCGCCGAAGAGGCATCGCGTGACCTGCCGGCCATCGCCTGGGACGCGCTTTCGAGCGCAGCCACGGTCGCCTACCAATCCGGCCTGCCCGCCAGCCGCGAGGCCGTCAACCGCACCCTCGACCTCCTGGAACGCCAAGGCCGGCCGTCCCCGGGCCGGGTCCCGGACATTGATGTCAACGTGCTGAGACTGTGGATACGCGCCAGCGCCGACCCGATCGGCAGCAGAAACCAGCTGCTCCCGTACCTGCGCCAGATCGCCGGCTCGCCCATTGAAGAGCCGTCTTTGTGGGGGACAGCGTCCGCCGCGTGGATCCTGGACGAATCCGACCTGGCGGTCCGCTTGCTGCGCGATGCCATGCACCGGCTCCGGGCTCCCGGCGTGCGAGGCACCAGCGGCGGAGGCCTGACCGTGCTCGGGTGGGCATACATCGACACCGGGCACTGGGACGAGGCCCTGGATGTTGCCGCCGAGGCCGCCGGCATGGCGGAGGCGAACCAGATGGACATCGTTGCGGCGTCGGCTGACGTGATCATGGCCACCGTGCTCGCCCTGCGCGCCGACTCCGGCGCGGCGCGCAGGCATGCGGCCAGGGCGCTCGCCAGCGTCGATCCAGCCGAATGCGGCCTGGTGGCCGCCCGGGCCCGGCGTGCCCTCGGCGTCGCGGCTCTCGCCGACGGCAGCCACCTCCTCGGGTTCACCCAGCTCCGCGGGCTGTTCAGTGAGGACGGCACGCCGCTGCACAACTACGCCTCCTACCTGGGAGTGGCAGATCTCGCCGCCGCCGCGGTCCGCGCCGGCCGGCGGATGGAAGGACGCGACGTCATCGAGCACGCACTCAGCCCTCTCAACGGAATAGCCTCTCCCCGGCTCGGGCAGCTCATCGCCCGGGCCCGCGGCATCCTCGCCGACCCGGACGGGGCCGAAGCCCATTTCGCAACGGCACTCGCCGACCCCGCCGGGGACCAGTGGCCATTCGAGCGGGCCCAGCTTCGCCTCGAGCACGCCGAATGGCTCCGGCGGCGCCGCCGGATCAACGACGCCAAGGCCGTGCTGACGGAGGCTCTGGGAACCTTCCGGCGGCTGCGGGCCCGGTCATGGACGCAGCGGGCCGAGGCAGAGCTGAGAGCGTGCGGCGTGGCGGTCGCCGGCGCGCCCGCCGAACGCGACGCCCTAGGAGAGCTGACCCCCCAGCAGCGCCAGATCGTCCGCCTGGCCAGCGGCGGCCTGACCAACCGCCAGATCGGCGACCGGCTGTTCCTCTCACCGCGCACGGTCAGCTCGCACCTGTACCGGTCCTATCCCAAGCTCGGGGTCGCCGGCCGGCACCAGCTACGCGACGTAGTCGCCCGCGCCAGCACGCCGGCGCCAGCCC
>JAOPYP010000779.1 GCA_025964635.1 Actinomycetes bacterium
GGCGCCACGGTCAGCCTGGTGCCGGTGGCCCGGGCCCACGCGCTGGTCGTGCTCGGCTACCCGGACGTGGCCGACGCCGCCGACGCGGTGCCCGCGATCCTGGCCCACGCCCCGCTGGCCATCGAGGGCCTCGATGCCCGCATGGTAGACGTGGTCCGCCGCCGCAAGGGATCGTCCCGGGTGCCCGAGCTGCCCCCGGGTGATGCCTGGCTGATGGTGGAGATGGGCGCGGCGTCGGCCGGCGAGGCGGTGTCGCTGGCCCAGGCCATGGTGGCCCGCGCCGGTGCCATGGCCGCCGCGGTGATCCCGGCGGGTCCGGAGGCCTCGGCGGTCTGGCGGATCCGGGAGGACGGCGCGGGACTCGCCGGGCGGACCCCGGAGAACAAGCAGGCGTGGCCCGGCTGGGAGGACGCGGCGGTGCCGCCGGACCGGCTGGGCGCCTACCTGCGGGAGTTCCGCACCCTGCTCGGCTCCTACGACCTGGACGGGCTGCTCTACGGGCACTTCGGCGACGGCTGCATCCACGTCCGGATCGACTTCCCGCTGGACCGGCCGGACGGGGCGCAGGTGATGCGCCGGTTCCTGGCCGACGCGGCGCATCTGGTGACGGCGCACGGCGGGTCGCTGTCCGGGGAGCACGGCGACGGCCGGGCCCGCAGCGAACTGCTGCCCGTGATGTACTCCGCGGCCGCGCTGGACGCGTTCGGCGCGTTCAAGCACCTGCTGGACCCGGCCGACCTGCTGAACCCGGGCGTGCTGGTCCGCCCCCGGCCGCTTGACGCCGACCTGCGCCGCCCGGCCGCCGTCCCGCTGCCCCGGCAGGCGGGGTTCGCGTTCACCGAGGACGACGGCGACCTGACCACGGCCGTGCACCGCTGCGTGGGGGTGGGCAAGTGCCGGGCTGACTCCTCCGGGTCGGGCGGCTTCATGTGCCCCTCCTACCTCGCCACCCGGGACGAGAAGGATTCGACCCGGGGCCGCGCGCGGGTGCTGCAGGAGATGGCCAACGGCACCCTGGTCTCCAGCGGCTGGCGGTCGCCCGAGGTACGGGACTCCCTGGATCTCTGCCTGTCCTGCAAGGCCTGCTCGTCGGACTGCCCGGCGGGGGTGGACATGGCCCGGTACAAGTCCGAGGTGGCCTACCGGGCCTACCGGCGGCGGCTGCGGCCGCGGTCGCACTACGCGCTGGGCCAGCTGCCCCGCTGGTCCCGGTGGGCCGGAGTTGCACCCCGGCTGGTCAACGCGCTGCTGCGGATAGGGCCACTGGCCACGGCGGTGCTCGCCGCGGGGGGGATGGACGCCCGGCGGCCGATCCCGTCGTTCGCCCCGGTGCCGTTCCGCCGCTCAGCCGCGCGGCGCTCCGCAGCACCGGCCGGGACGGACCGCAGGGCCGCCGGCGGGCCGCCGCGCTCGGTGGTGCTGTGGGCCGACTCCTTCAGCGACGCCTTCGATCCCGGGGTGCCGCAGGCCGCGCTGGCGGTGCTGGGCGAGGCCGGATACGAGGTGATCGTCCCCGAGCGTTCGGCCTGCTGCGGGCTGACCTGGATCAGCACCGGCCAGCTGGACGGGGCGCGGCGCCGGCTGGGCGCGCTGCTGGACATCCTCGGCCCGTACGCCGAGGCCGGGATCCCCATCGTCGGGCTGGAGCCTTCCTGCACCGCCGTGCTCCGGTCCGACCTGGGCGACCTGTTCCCCGGCGACCCCCGCGCAGCCGCGGTCGCCGCCGCGACGCGAACGCTCGCCGAGCTGCTCACCGCGCCGCCGCCACTCGGCCCCGGACCGCGGTGGGCCCCGCCGGACCTGACCGGTACCGAGATCCTCGCCCAGCCGCACTGCCACCACTACTCGGTGATGGGCTACGGCCCGGACCGGGCGCTGCTGTCCGCGGCCGGCGCGACGGTCACCACGCTGGCCGGGTGCTGCGGACTGGCCGGGAACTTCGGCATGGAAAAAGGCCACTACGAGGTCTCCACGGCGGTCGCGGAGCTGGCCCTGCTGCCCGCGCTGCGCGACGCCGCGCCCGGCACGGTGTTCCTGGCCGACGGGTTCTCCTGCCGCACCCAGGCGGACCAGCTCGGCGGGGTCCGTGGCCAGCACCTGGCCCAGATACTCGCCTCCCCGCCCCGGACCTGACCGCGTCGGTGCGGCACCCACGTCGTCCCAGCGACAGCCTGGTCACCCGGGTAGCCAGGCCGCAGCCGGGATCATTGCTCAGGCCTGATGGGGAGGTGCGGCACGCTGCTCGGCGACGGAGTTGCCGCCGTCCACGACCACGCACTGCCCGGTGATGTAGGACGCGCCGGGCGTGGCCAGCCAGGCGACAGCGGCGGCGACCTCGCTGGGTGAGGCGCTGCGGCCGATGGGGGTGGCCAGCCCTTCATCGTGTTCTTGCGGGGTCTGAGAACCGGTCGCGATCCATCCCGGGGCAACGGCGTTGACGGTTATTCCGTGCCCCGCGGCATCGACCGCGGCCGCCCGGGTGAGGCCAACCATGCCTGCCTTGGCGGTGGCATAGGCGGCGTCCGCGCGCATCGCCATGACGGGGCCGGTCACGCTGGCCACCATGATGATCCGCCCCCAGCCTCCGCTGGTCATAGCGGGCAGGGCCGCCTTTGTCACCAGGAAAGCCGTGGTCAGGTTGCGGGCAAGCGACGCCTCCCACGTGGGCAGGCTCATGGAGTCCACCGTGCCCTCCTCGAAGACAGGGTTAGTGGTGGAGATCATGCCGGCGTTGTTGACCACGATGTCCAGCCGTCCCCATTGCCGCAGCGCGGCCGACACGAGCCCCGATGCGGCGCCGGTGTCGGTGAGGTCCCCCGTCATCCCCGTCGCGTCGAAGCCAGCGCTGCGCAGTTCGCTGACCCGGTCGTCGATCCGGGCACTGGTGGCGCTGATCATCACCGCGGCGCCGAGTTCCGCGAGAAGCCTGGCCGTGGCGAAGCCGATGCCGTCGGGGCTGCCCGCCCCGGTGACCACTGAGACGCGGCCGGACAGGTCGAACGCGGCTGGGATAGGCATCTCCTGATCGTAACGGGGCTTGAAGTCAGATTTCCTTGGCCGGAGCCGGTGCTCTCGAGCGCGTCCGCTAGACGCCGGCTGGCTCACCAGCGAAGACAACCTCGTGCTGCCAGGTCCCGGGACGCTGGGCGTGGAGCCGCCAGTAATGCTCCGCGATACGGTCAGGATCGAAGCGGCTCCCGGGGGCCACGGCCCCGCAGACGGTCACCGTCGCGACGTGGATGCCCGCAGGGCCGTACTCCCGGGCCAGCAGCATCGTGAGCGCGCGCACCCCCGCCTTGCCGAGTGACAAGCTCGTGTGCCCGGGGTCGGGCTCGGGCATCCCGCCCGTCAGCACGATCGTCCCGCCGCCCGCCTCCGACATCGCGGGCGCGAGGTGCGCAGCGGAGGTCAGCGCGCCGAGAACGTTGATCGCGTACGCGGCCAGGTGCCCCTCCTGGCCCAGTTCGCCCGGCCGGTCGGCCCGGATCAGCCCGGCGTTGTACACCAGCACCTCCGGAACGCCGAGCTGCCCGGTGAGCGCGTCGAGCGCCGCCGTCACCTGGGTTCCCTGGGCGGCATCGGCTATGGCCCCGGTCGCATCAACGCCCGCCTCAGCCAGCGCCGCCCGCGCGGACTCGATGCTCGCCGCGGTGCGGGCGACCAGCCCGACCCTCATGCCGGCCTGGCCGAACCTCCGGGCGACGGACGTGCCGATGCCCGGACCTGCCCCCACGATCACCACTCCGGCCATGACCCCCGCCGCCTCCTTCCAGATCACCGTGCCCAGAGCGGGCCACCCTACCGAACTGCCGCTTTTCCCTCACGGCGCCACGGCTGAGGGCGCCTTCCCACGCGTCACTGGGGGCCCCGGCGCGGCCGTGGACCAGGGGCCTACGGCCGGGCGGTGGCGCGGCCCAGCCGGGACCGGTCCAGCACGGACTGGTAGAACTGCTGGTGCGCCGCGGCCGCGGCGGCCCAGGTATAGCGGGCCG
>JAOPYP010000806.1 GCA_025964635.1 Actinomycetes bacterium
TCGGGCGCGTACGGTGGCCCGCGCCTCCCAGCCCGCCCCACGTCATAGGCTGTCACCGTGCTGGGTATCCCTGATCAAAGCCGTGGCTGCCTGTTCGACCTGGACGGCGTGCTCACCCAGACGGCCCGGGTGCACGCGGCCGCCTGGAAGGAGATGTTCGACCATTTCCTGCGCGAGCGGGCGCAGCGGACCGGCGAGCCGTTCGTCCCGTTCGACCCGGTGGCCGACTACGACAAGTACGTGGACGGGAAGCCCCGGGACGACGGGACCCGTTCGTTCCTGCAGGCCCGTGGGATTGACCTGCCGGAAGGCAGCGACAGCGACCCGCCGGGCACGTCCACCGTCGCCGCGCTGAGCAGCCAGAAGAACCAGATCGTGCTGCGCAAGATCGCCGACGGCGGGGTCCAGGTCTACCCGGGCTCGATCCGGTACCTGCACGCAGTGGCCCAGGCCGGGCTGCGCCGCGCCGTGGTGACGTCGAGCGCCAACGCCGCCAGCGTGCTCAAGGCGGCCGGGATCAGCGACGAGTTCGACGCCGTCGTGGACGGCCTGGTGGCCAAGCGGGAAGGGCTGGCCGGGAAGCCCGCCCCCGACATCTACCGGTACGCGGCGCGGGAGCTCGGGATAACGCCCAGCGAGGGGGTCGTCTACGAGGACGCCCTGGCCGGGGTGGCCGCCGGGCGGGCCGGCCACTTCGGCTTCGTGGTCGGCGTGGACCGGGTCGGGCAGGCCGACGCGCTCCGCGAGGCCGGGGCCGACATCGTGGTCAAGGACCTCGCCGAGCTGCTGGACGAGCGGTGATCCAGCACCCGGCGTTCCCCGTCGAGCCCTGGGTGTTGCGGGAGACCACGCTGCACCCCGAGATGCTGCCCCAGACCGAGTCCCTGTTCGCGCTGGCCAACGGGCACATCGGGTGGCGGGGGAACCTGGACGAGGGGGAGCCGCACGGCCTCCCGGGCTCGTACCTGAACGGCGTGTACGAGCGGCGCCCGCTGCCCTACGCCGAGGCCGGCTTCGGCTTCCCGGAGTCCGGCGAGACCGTGATCAACGTCACCAACGGCAAGCTCATCCGGCTGCTGGTCGACGACGAGCCGTTCGACATCCGCTACGGCGAGTTGCTGACGCACGAGCGGGTGCTGGACTTCCGGGCCGGCACGCTGACCCGGCGGGCCGACTGGGTGTCACCCGCCGGCCGCCGGATCCGGGTCAGCTCGGTCCGGCTGGTCTCGCTGACCCAGCGCTCGATCTGCGCCATCAGCTACCAGGTCGAGTCGCTGGACGGCCCGGTCCGCGTGGTGGTGCAGTCCGAGCTGGTCACCAACGAGGAGCTGCCGCCCCGCGGCGGCGACCCCCGGGTCGCGGCGGTGCTCGAGGCGCCGCTGGAGTCGGTGGAATACGGCGCCGTGGACGGCCGGGCCGGGCTGATGCACCGGACCAGGCACAGCGACCTGACGGTGTCGGCCGCCATGCAGCACGCGGTGGCCTGCGACGCCGACACCCACACCTGGACCGAGACCCGGCCGGACCTGGCCCGGCTCACCGTGGGCACCCGGCTCCAGCAGGGGCAGCCGCTCCGGCTGGTGAAGTTCGTGGCCTACGGCTGGTCGGGCACGCGCTCCCGGCCCGCACTGCAGGACCAGGTGGAGGGCGGCCTCACGGTGGCCGCGCAGACCGGCTGGGAGGGCCTGGCCGAGGAACAGCGGGCCTACCTGGACGACTTCTGGGCCCGGGCCGACGTGGAACTCGAGGGTGACGAGGAGATCCAGCAGGCCACCCGGTTCGGCATGTTCCACGTGCTGCAGTCCGGCGCCCGGGCGGAGGGCCGGCCCATCCCGGCCAAGGGCCTGTCCGGGAACGGCTACGACGGCCACTCCTTCTGGGACGCCGAGACGTTCGTGCTGCCGGTGCTGACGTACACCATCCCGGACGCCGCGGCCCACGAGCTGCGCTGGCGGCAGAGCACCCTGCCCGGGGCTCTCGAGCGGGCCAGCCAGCTCGGCCTGCGCGGGGCCGCCTTCCCCTGGCGCACGATCAGCGGCGCCGAGTGCTCGGCCTACTGGCCCGCCGGGACCGCCGCCTTCCATGTCAACGCGGACATCGCGCACGCGGCCGCCCAGTACGCCGAGGCGACCGGCGACGAACAATTTGAGAGAACGACCGGTTTTGACCTGCTCGTGCACACCGCCCGGCTCTGGTCCTCGCTCGGGCATCACGACGGGGGCGGGACGTTCCGGATCGACGGGGTTACCGGGCCGGACGAGTACAGCGCGATCGCGGACAACAACATCTTCACGAACGTGATGGCCGCGCGGAACATGCGCGCGGCGGCCGACGTGGCCCAGCGGTACCCGAAGCAGGCGCGGGAGCTGCGCGTCACGACGGACGAGGTGGGCGCCTGGCTGGCGGCGGCGGACGGCATCGTGATCCCGTACGACTCCGCGCGCGGCGTGCACTGCCAGGCGGAGGGGTTCACCGAGCACCAGGTGTGGGACTTCGCCCAGACGAGCCCGGACGAGTACCCGCTGCTGGCCCACTTCCCGTACTTCGACCTGTACCGCAAGCAGGTGGTCAAGCAGGCCGACCTGGTCCTGGCCATCCAGCTGTGCCCGGACGCGTTCACCGAGGAGGAAAAGGCCCGGGACTTCGAGTACTACGAAGGGCTCACCGTCCGGGATTCCTCGCTGTCGGCGTGCAGCCAGGCGGTGGTCGCCGCGGACACCGGTCACCTCGACCTGGCCTACGACTACCTGGCCGAGACGGCCCTGATGGATCTGGCCGACCTGGAGCACAACACCCGGGACGGCCTGCACATCGCGGCGCTGGCCGGGTCGTGGATCGTGCTGGTGCAGGGCTTCGGCGGGATGCGGTACTGCCCCGGGCAGCCGCCCAGCTTCGCGCCGAAGCTGCCGGCCGCGCTCACCCGGCTCACGTTCACCCTCATCCTGCGCGGGCGCCACCTGCGGGTCGAGGTGATACCCAGCCGCGTCACCTACATCCTGGACGGCGACGGGCCGCCGCTGGAGATCACGCATTACGGGGCGCCGGTCACCGTGGCCCCGGGCCAGCCGGAGACGCGGGACATCCCGCCGCTGCCCGCCCGGCCCCGCCCCTCCCAGCCCCCCGGCCGGGAGCCGGTGCGCCGCAGCCTGCCCGAGCCGGTACGCCGCCGCCGGGGCCAGGGCACCAGCCCAGCCGAGCGGGCGCAGCCGGCGGAGAAGACAGCGAGAGCAGAGAAGGCGGGAAAGGCGGCCCCCGCCGGACCGTGACCGCCGGTGCGTTCCCGGGCGCGGGGCGTTATTCCGGGGCGGGGACGCGGAACACCCGGAGCTGGAGGGCCAGCGTGGTGTAGTAGCCGACCAGGGTGGTGAGCTCGAACACCCCGGCCTCGCCCAGCTGGGCCACGGTCCCGGCGTACTCCTCGTCGTCCAGGTCGCCCGCCCGCACGAGCGCCCGCACGGCCCGGACTGCGGCCTGCTCGGCCGGGTCCGCCAGGCCGGGTTCCTCACCGGCCCGGACCGCGGCGATTTCCGCCTCGGTCAGCCCGGCCGCCCGCCCGGCGGCCTCGTGCGCGTGCAACTCGAACGCACTTGCCCAGTGCGCCGCGACGATCAGGATGGCCAGCTCACGCGTGCGGCCCGGCAGCGTGCCCTGGAAGCGGATCGCGGTGCCCAGCGCCTGCAGCGCCCCGCCCAGCCCCGGCTGGAGGAGCATCGCGTTGAACGGGCCGGTCAGCGCGCCGGAGTCATCGACCAGCGCGAAGGGGCCCTGACGGCCGCCACGGGGACCGGCGGTGATGGCGGCATAGAGCCGTTCCTGGTCTTCGTTGCGGAAAGGGGGTTGAAGTTTGGCGAGTCGCGGCACGAGTCAGTTCCCTCCCCGGTAGCCCAGGAGCCGTGAGATTTCCTCGCCGGTCTCGAGCACCATCGGACGCCAGCTCGCGAAAGTATCACGGCGGGTAGTACGCAGAAACGCGGCCTACCCGCCTGGAGCAGTCCTGGGCGTAGAGGGCAGGGTGCGGGGAAACCCGAAGCGGGCCAGGAGGCTGTTGTCCACGAACCGGGTGATGGCTGAAATCTGGTCGCCTTCGAGGGTCAGCACGATCAGGCCGTGCGCGTGGCAGATCGGAGCCTGTGCGTCCTGGACGTAGCACCCGTAGGCGGGCTGGCCGTTGGCCCGGGTCGGGATCAAGCGGTAGCCCTGGCGGCCGCGCCAGCGGCGGCTGTCGCGCAGGAACCCCGCGATGGCCGTCCGGCCCTGGTACTCCAGCGTGACGGGCGGCATCGTGTACCAGGCGTCATCGGTGAGCAGCGTGACCACGCCGTCGATGTCGCCGCGGGTGAACGCGGCCGCGAAACGTGCGGCCAGGTCGCGTTCGCGGGCCGAGTGGGGCAGTGGCGCGTGCTCCCGGTCCGGCCCGGGAAGCTGGGCCGCCATCGTGGCCCGGGCGCGCTGCAGGGCGCTGTTCACCGACGCCTCGCTGACCTCCAGCATGCCGGCCACCTCGGCCGAACGGAAGCCCAGCACGTCACGGAGGAGCAACACCGCTCGCTGCCGCGGCGCCAGATGCTGGACCGCGGCCACGAAGGCCAGCGCGATCGTCTCCTGCGCCTCGTAGCGGGCGTCCGGTCCCGGCGCGACGTCGGGTAGCTGGTCGACCAGGGCATCCGGGTAAGGCTCTAGCCACACTGGTTCTCCCCGGCGGGTCGGCTCGGGCGGCGTGAACGGCGGAGGGCCGGGTTGCGGACGCGGGCGGCGGCTGCTGGCCCGCAACGCGTTCAGGCACCGGTTGGTCGCGATGCGGTACAGCCAGGCGCGCAGGGAAGCCCGCCCCTGGTATTGCGGGAGCCCTCGCCAGGCGGCCAGCAGGGTTTCCTGCATCACGTCCTCGGCGTCGGCCAGCGAGCCGAGAATCCGGTAGCAGTGCAGCTGTAGCTCGCCCAGGTAAGGGCGGGTGAGCTCACGAAAGGCCTGCTCGTCACCGGCACTGGCGCGAGCCAGCACCTGAGTGTCGCCCGGCGCAGCGTCCGCCGGCGCGGGATTCATCAGCACACGATCTGCCGGCCCAGGATCTGCCGGCCCACGATCTGCCGGCCCAGGATCTGCCGGCCCAGGATCTGCCGGCACAGGATCCAACGGCACATTGACCTCCTCAGGACTCGGGCCCGCCTGTCGGCCGCACTGGTTGAGACACCGGCGGCGGCCCGAAGTCATCGCTCAGAAATCACGCCCGCCGGTGTCTTAACCAGCAATCACCAACAACACGGAGGAGAACCACGTGCTGCGGAAGAAGGGCGAGATCAGCGGACAGCCTGCCGGAACGACGCCGGAACAGCGCTGGGCGCTGGGGCTGGCCTCGCTGGCGTCGTTCATAGTCATTCTCGACGTGCTGGTCGTCGCGACCGCGCTGACGGCCATCCGGCGTCACCTGGGCGCTTCCCTGGGAGACCTGGAGTGGACGGTTAACGCGTACACGCTGAGTTTCGCCGTGCTGCTCATGACCGCGGCCGCGTTCGGTGACCGCCTCGGCCGCCGCCGGGTCTTCGCCGCGGGGCTGGCCCTGTTCGCGGTGTCCTCGGCGGCATGTGCCCTGGCCCCGGATGCTGGTGCCCTGATCGCGGCCCGCGCCGTTCAGGGCGTCGGTGCAGCCATGATCATGCCGATGGCCCTGGCCGTGCTGAACGGCGCGTTCCCGCCCGCGCGGCGCGGCTGGGCGATCGGGATCTATGGCAGCGTGACCGCGCTCGCTGCGGTCCTCGGGCCCGTCCTCGGCGGGGCGGTCACCCAGGGCCTGGGCTGGCCATGGATCTTCTGGCTCAACGTGCCGGTGGCGCTGGCGGCCATCCCGCTGGTCCTGGGCCGGCTGAAGGAGACCGCCAGCCAGGGCGGGACCGTGGACGTGCCCGGCCTGCTGCTGGTGACCGTGGCCGCCCTGGGGCTCGTGTGGGGGCTGGTGCGCGGCAATTCGGTCGGCTGGGGGAGCGCCCAGACCGCGGGTTCGCTGGCCTCCGGAGTGGTGGCGGCGCTGGCCTTCGTTGCCTGGGAACGCCGGGCGGCCCGGCCGATGCTGCCGATGCGCCTGTTCCGTTCCCCCGCCTTCTCGGCCGGTAATGCCGTGATCTTCATGCTCAACGCCTCGCTGACCGGCGCCATCTTCCTCATGCCCCAGTTCCAGCAGGTGGTGCTGGGCCAGGATCCGCTCAGCGCCGGGCTGCGCCTGCTCCCGTGGGGCATTGTCCCGTTACTGATCGCGCCGCGGGCGGGTGCGCTGGCGGACCGGGTCGGTGAACGTTCGCTGGTCGTCACCGGGTTGCTGTTGCAGGCCGCCGGGATGGCCTGGATCGCGGCCATCGCCGCACCCGGAGTGAGCTACCTGGCCCTGGTCGTCCCGATGACCGTGATCGGCGCTGGCTTTGCCCTGGCCATACCGGCCGTGACCAGATCTGTCACCAGCACTGTGGCGCCCGCCGACATCGGCAAGGCGTCCGGGGCGTTCAGCACCATGCGCCAGCTGGGCGGCGCGTTCGGCGTGGCTGTCCTGGGCGCTGCGTTTGCCGCCACCGGAAGCTATGCCTCCCCGAGCGCGTTCAGCCCGGGCTTCGTGACCGCGTTCAGTGTTGCGGGGGGCTTGGCCCTCGCCGGTGCGGCGGTCGGTACGATCCTGCGCCGGCGCGGGAATCGTCCGCCAGCGGCCGGAACACCGGTGCCAGGAAGCCCGGTCCGAGCGGCCGCCGCGGCCGGAGCGCCCGGCAACGCGGCTGGAGCGCCCGGTAACGCGGCTGGAGCGACAGGGGATACGGCTAGCACCAGACGGTAGCCGCGGACAGAACGAACGTCGACGCAGCTAGCAGCGGACAGCGTTCGCGGGCGGGCAGCGCACGGTGAGGACCGTACGGGCCGGCGCCCCGTGAGGCCGCGGCGCTTATCCCCAGTATGCGGCGCTTATCCCCCGTATTGGGCGGGGGTGGTGGTGTGGCTGCGGTGGCCGGGGGTGGTCCAGGTGAGGGTGCCGGGCTGGTGGCAGGTGACGGTCCAGCCGGGGGCTTGCTTGGTGTGGTGGTCGTGGCGGCAGGCGGGGTGGAGG
>JAOPYP010000807.1 GCA_025964635.1 Actinomycetes bacterium
AGCAGGTTGATGGTGTCGAACCGCTGCTCGGCGGCCAGTTCGGTGATGATCTTGGCCCAGATGTCCGGGCTGGTGCGGATCGGCTGGCTGCCCGGGCCGGAGCGGGGACGGCTGGTTGTGTGGGGGGTGGCAGTGACGGTGCCGACAAGCTGGATGACGCGGCGGATGGTGGCCGGGTCCCGGCCGGCCGCCCGGGCGGCGGTATCGATGCGGTCCTGGGCCGCCGGCTTGGTCTCATAGCCGGTGGCTATCGGCGCGATCCAGCCGTCTGCTTTGCCGCCGAGAAGGTCCAGCATCCTGGGGCCTATGGCGCCAAGCCAGATGCCGATGCGGTGCGCGGGGGCGGGCCCGGTCTGCGCGGCAAGGGGGTAGTGCTGGCCGGGCAGGCTGACCGTGCGGCCGGGAAGCCATAGAGCATGCAGTACGTCGATCGCCTCGCTGACGGCGGCCACAGCCTCGCGGGGGTTGCGCTGCGGACCTCCCAGCCCGGCAATCTGAGGCCAGGCCCGGCCGGCGCCGATGCCCAGCTCGAACCGGCCGCCGGAGAGCAGGTCCAGGCTCGCGCTGGTCTTGGCCAGCATCTGCGCTGGCCGCAGCGGCAGGTTGGCGACGTCGGTGAAGAACCGCAGCCGGCTTGTTTCGCCGAGGAGCGTGCCGATCAGGGCGAAGGTGTCGAGAAACTCCGGCACGTAGGGGTGGTCCTGGATGGATACAAAGTCGAAGCCCGCCGCCTCCGCCGTCTGCACGTGGTCGCGCAGTCTTCCGATGTCAGCGGCATGGGGAGCGAGGAACACCCCGAACTGCAGCCTGCCCATGATGCCTCCTGGATATCGTCGATGCCCGCCTAAGCTCCGGGCCGTGACTAAATATTCCTTAGTTACTCAGGAATACTGAGCTGGGCCGGATGGTTGAGCCCGGCATGAGCGATGTTCATCCCGTCTGCGTGCGCTTCCACGCAGCAATCGAGCTGATCGGCGCCAAGTGGTCGGGGGCGGTGCTGCAGGCACTCTTCACCGGCTCGCACCGCTTCGCCGACATCAGGGCCGCGATTCCCGGCGTCAGCGACATGATGCTGACCCGGCGGCTGCGAGAACTCGAAGACGCCGGGCTGGTGGAACGCCAGGTCATCCCGGCCTCGCCGGTGCACGTCGAATATCAGCTCACGCAGATGGGCCGTGAGGCCGGGCCGGTGCTGGATGCGGTCATCAGCTGGTCGCACCGGTGGATACCGGTCCCAGCCGGCGCCACCGACGACACCGCCAGCCACCCGGGGGTGCGCGAGCCCGCCTCCCAGTCTCGCGGCAACAGCCGTCCCAGCACGCAGGAGATCCAGTGAGCGGGCCGTGGTTGACCCGACGCACCGGGCTCGTGGCCACGGCTCCGCCGGCTACCAGCCTGAGCACACGATCAGTCCTGGATGAGGACGCCCGTCCCTCGGCGCCCGAACCCGATCAGGACGTCACCTACAGCCCGCGCGGGCTGGCCGTGGGGCAGCACCTGATCGACGTGCACAACCACTACCGCGCCGAGCTGGAGCAGGTCCGCGATCTGCTGGCCCGGGTAGCCAAGGGCATCACCGACGCCGGGGAGGCGCGGGGCGAGCTGAACCGGCTCACCATCCGTGCCAACGACTGGACGCTCGGCGGAGCATGCCAGACGCAGTGCGTGTCGCTTACCGAACATCACGGCACAGAGGATGCGGCCATTTTCCCGCACCTGCGCCAGAGCCAGGACAACCTGCGGCACGTGCTCGACCAGCTGGACACCGAGCATCACGCGATCCACGACGTGCTCGAGGAAATCGACGCAGCCCTGATCCACCTCGTGCAGCACCCAGCAGATCTCGGCCCGGTGACGGAGGCCATCGACCTGCTCACCGACACGCTGCTATCCCACTTCGCCTACGAGGAACGTGAACTCGTCGGCCCGCTGGCCCGGCACGGCTTCTTCCCCGGCCAGATATGACCGCGGATGAGATAGTCACGCCCGCACAGCAACCGCGCAAGACTCTGCGTAGGCGCGTACCTGGGCAGGAACTTCCGGTCCAGTTCGATCTTCATTCGGGCCGCGTCCCTGCATCAGGATCAAGGCACCCATCAGCACACCGGGCACCCCTGATCACCCGGGCCCGCAAAGCCTGATCGGTGAACGGGCCGGGCAGCGCTGGCGCGACGTGGTCCTGCGAGATCACCGCGGTTAGCGGGCGGCTGGTCCGGTCAGTCAATGTCACCGGCTCGGGGGGCGTGGGTGGGGACATCGCTTTTCCTTGATCATCGGCCCGCACCGGTGCGCGGGTGGCCGGGCGGCAATGGGTGACTATGGCGCCGACTGGCGCAGACAGCCGGATCTGCCGTTCTTCACAGCGGCGGGATGTTGCGGGTGTGGCGCGGCAGCCAGATTCTCTGGTAAAGGACTCGGGTGGGTGCTGGCAGCTGACGCAGTACCTGGGTGCGGACGTCGGGGGTGACGCCGGAGAGGGCCCACGGGACCGTGGCCGCGGCGCGCCGGAGGCTATGCCCGCCACGTATGGCCCTGGCGATTCCGCCGAGTTCGCCCTGGGACATGATCTGGCCGATGAGAGGCAGCGCTTCGGCTTCCTCGTGCGCGAGGTGACTGGTCAGCCTGGTCCGCAGCCTGGTCAGCAGCTGGCGGAGCCGCTCCGGGTCGGTGTCCATGGTGAACGCGTCGTCGGTCACGGCCCGCAGCGGGCCGATCAGGCGGCGCTCGTCTTCCATCGCGTCGAGCAGGGCCTGGCCGTGAGGCTCGCCGGTGAGTTTGGCCCGGACCTGCGGCCACATGGCCGCGTGCTCGGCGGCGAAGTGGAACTGCAACTGGTCGCGGAACACGATCCAGCGGGCCCGGGTCGCCGGGCGGCTGGCTGTGGTGTGGGTGAGCTGGTCCAGGTCGCGGCGCAGCGCGTCGTGGATCGCGTTCATCAGCGTCCAGCCAGCCCGGCCAGTGTGCTGGATGGTCTGCACTGAGGCCGTGGCTTGTTCTGCAGCCGCGCCACGGTGGCTTCGGCGCCACCGCCGCTCACCGGGAGACACGAACCTCATGCCAGAGTCCGCCGTTCAGGTTGAGGTTGTTGCCCCTGGCCTGGCCGGGAGCCGAGTCGCCGACGTAGGTGTACAGCGGATGCCCGTTGTAGGTGAGCTGCTGAGCGCCGCCGGCTCGCTTGATCGTGCCGACCCGGCCTGGCACGCCGGGGCTGGCTGGCGCGGCGCCGATCACCGGTGGCCAGTACGCAGCACAGCTGCCGTAGCATTTCGACGTGGCCGGGGTGTCGGGGGCGAACGAGTAGAGCGTGAAGCCCTTTGCGTTGGTCAGTACCGTCGTCCCGCCGATCGTCGTGGTCTTCAGGGCCGCGCCCGTGGCCGCTGGTGGTGTCGAGTTGGCTCCGGCCTCTGCGAGCCCGAGCAGCACCAGCGCCGCCGCCGCCAGGGCGGCGGCGATCATTCCGGCCGCCCGGGCGATCGCCGGGGGGATCTGGGCCGGGAATGTGGCCGGGGCCGCTGCCGCGCGGTCGGCTGTCGCGTGCGCCGGGGCGGGAGCCAGCGCGAGCGCGGCCAGGACCACGAAAGCGGCCACCTCCACCAGGCCCGCGGCGATGCCTGCGGTCGTGCGGACCTCCTTGAACCCGAACAGCCCGATCCAGACCGACAGCAGGTAGCCGCCGAGGGTGGCGAGGGCGAAGCCGGCTCCGGCCGCGGCGGCCAGCCGGGCCGGGAGGACGAACCGGCTGGGGATGGCCAGCACCGCCAGCCCCAGGCCGAAGGCCGCGATCACCTGCAGCAGGAACAGCCAGCCGATCGTCGGGATCGTCCGGTACCCGGTCAGGTACAAGTCGAGATGGATCGCTGCGGTGGCGACCAGCAGACCCGAACCCACCAC
>JAOPYP010000817.1 GCA_025964635.1 Actinomycetes bacterium
CGGGCCTAGCCTTTCGACGGAGGGCCGGCATGACGCCGAGCCCCTACGCGTCACGAAGGGAAGCTCGCGAATGCCCGCGAAGAATGCCAAGGCCCAGTCCGGCGGCTTCAGCGCCGAAGAGCGTGCCGCGATGAAGGAGCGCGCCGCCGAGCTCCGCGCCGAGGGCAAGAAGGGCGCCAAGAAGGCAGACGGCCTGCAGGCGGTCCTCGACAGGATCGCGGAGATGGGGCCGGAAGATCGTGCGCTCGCCGAGCGCGTGCATGTGACGGTGACCGCGACCGCCCCCGAGCTGTCGCCGAAGACCTGGTACGGGATGCCCGCCTACACGAACGCGGACGGCAAGATCGTCGTCTTCTTCCAGGACGCGGGCAAGTTCAACTACCGCTACTCGACCCTGGGCTTCCAGGACGCGGCGAACCTCGACGACGGCGACATGTGGCCGGTGTCGTACGCGCTCAGGAAGTGGAGCCCCGTGGTGGAGAGAAGGGTCATCCAGCTGGTGAAGGCCGCCATCTCCTGACCGTTGCCGCGACCGCCGCGGCGCGCGGTTCTTGGCTACTGCGGCTTCGGACGGCTCCGCCTCAGCTAGCAGCGTACGGCCGTGCTACCCGCAACTCACGACACGTGTCCGGTTGTGCGTCGCGTGCCTCGGTTGTTGACTGATCACATGACCGAGCTCCCCTTGGTGCGGGCTCCGCGGATCCCGGTGACAGAGACCTTTCACGGAGTCGATGTCACCGAGGACTACCGATGGCTGGAGGACGCCTCTTCGGAGGACACCATCGCCTGGACAAAGGCCCAGCAGCACCGCAGCCGTACCTACTTCGGCGGGGTCCCCTGGCGAGACGCGCTGCGGGCCCATGTCGAGCAGCTGCTGAAGTCCGAGAGGACGACGTACAAGCGGCTCCTGTCCGGCGGAAGCACCTTCTTCGCGCTGAAGGTGCAGACGCCACGGCAGCAGCCGTTCCTGGTGGCGCTGACCGACCTTGACGACCCTGCGACCGAGCGTGTTGTCGTGGATCCGGATGTCATCGACCCGTCGGGTGAGACCACCATCGACTTCTTCGTTCCGTCCCCGGATGGCAACCAGGTCGCGGTCTCGCTGTCGGAGCATGGCACCGAGGACGGGTCGCTGCACGTCTACGACGTCGAGAACGGGGAGGTCGTAGACGAGCCGATCGCGCATGTGAACCTGATGGGCGGATCGGTGGCCTGGCGTCACGACGGCTCAGGGTTCTGGTACACCCGCTGCGCTGACCCCGCAGGCTTCCGGCAGCAGGTGTGGTTCCGCGAGCTCGGTGACACGCACGACCGCATTGACCTCGCTGGCCCCTTCGCCGACGAGCGGATCGCGGAGAACTACCTGTCCGCCTCTCCCGACGGTCGCTGGGTGATGGACCGGGTGCAGAAGGGGGATGGAGGTGAGTGGCAGGTCTTCCTCCGTAGCCAAGGTGCTGGCGGCTCGTGGTGGCAGGTGGCAGGCATCCCCGACAAGTGCGTGCTTGCCGTGCCCGGCACGGACGCCCTGTATCTGCTGTCCTTCCGGGACGCCCCGCACGGCAAGGTGCTCCGCCTACCGCTGGCCAGTGGCACCACGGTCGCCGACGCCGACGAGATCGTGCCGGCAGGTGACACGGTCATCGAAGACCTCGCGGTGACTCGCGACACCGTCTGGGTAGTGGACATGGACGGCGGGCCGCAGCAGGTACGCGCCTTCGACGGCAAGGGTGGGCCACTTCCCCCGGTGGAGATCCCGCCCATGAGCTCGGTGTCGTCGTACTCCGCTCGTCTCTCGGCGCTGGGGCAGGACCGGATCGCCTGGTCGTGCGAGTCCTTCACCGAGCCCGCGACCTGGTGGGTAGCAGCCCGCGGCGGAGCACCCCGGACAACCGCACTGAGGACGACTACCCCCGTCGACCTGTCCGGGTACGAGGTGACCCGCGAGTTCGCAACGTCGAAGGACGGTACCCGTGTCCCCCTCAACGTGATCGCCGCACCCGGCACGCCACGTGACGGGACCACGCCGGCGCTGCTGACCGCGTATGGCGGTTACAGCATCTCGCTGGTACCGCGTTTCGATCCCGGGCTGCTGCTGTGGCTGGAGCAGGGCGGGGTCTACGTGGTGGCCAACATCCGCGGCGGCGGCGAGTTCGGCGAGGAGTGGCACCACGCCGGCCGGCTCGCCACCAAGCAGAACAGCTTCGACGACTTCATCGCCTGCGCGGACCATCTTCACAGCAGCGGGATCACCAGCCGCGAGCGGCTGGCGATCATGGGCGGTTCCAACGGAGGATTGCTGATGGGTGCCGTGCTCACTCAGCGACCGGACATCGCCCGTGCGGTGGTAGCAGCGGTGCCGGTGATGGACTCGTTGCGAGCCGAGACCACCACCAACGGGAGGTTCAACACGCCCGAGTACGGCACCGTGGAGGATCCGGAGTTGTTCACGGTGCTGCTCGCCTACTCGCCCTACCACAACGTCGTGGACGGGACGGCCTACCCAGCCGTGTTGCTGACCGCCGGACAGAACGACACCCGGGTCGATGCCTGGCATGCCAAGAAGATGACGGCCCGACTCCAAGAGGCAACGTCCTCGGACCGGCCGGTGCTGCTGAGATTGGAGTCCACAGGCCACCTGGCCGGGTCGCTCGACCAGGCCATCGACGAGACAACAGACTGGCACGCCTTCCTCTTCGACCAGCTAGGTCTCGGCTACCGCCCCGTCGCCCCGGCGTGATCGGTCCGGCAGCCAAGCCGCCATCTCCACGCGGCATCCAGGTTCGCGGCCGGCCAAGAACCAGGAGGCCCGCGATGACAGGCAGGGCAATGCCGGCCGGGCGCCCGCCGGCCATGGAGCCGCTGGATGAGGCGGTCGATCACATCCGCGGCCCGTCAGCGGGCCGGCTGATCGTCGAGTACGGCGACTACGAGTGCCCGTATTCCCGGCAGGCGTTCCGTCAGATCCAGCGGGTCGAGGACGAGCTGGCCGGGGGTGTCCGGTTTGCCTTCCGGCATTTCCCGCTGACCGGCATCCACCCGCACGCCCTGGCCGCGGCGGCGACGGCCGAGGCTGCGGCGCGGCAGGGCCGGTTCTGGGACATGCACGAGCTGCTGTTTCACAGCCAGAAGGCGCTCGACGACGCCGACCTGCGCCGGTACGCCGCCGACCTCGGCCTGGATATGGCGGTGTTCGACGGCGACCGGGCCGGGGATGCCGTGCTGACGCGGGTCCGCCGGGACGTGGACAGCGGCATCGCCTCCGGTGAGGTGC
>JAOPYP010000822.1 GCA_025964635.1 Actinomycetes bacterium
TCCCCGAGGAGCATCCGGTCACCAGCACAGCCCGCGATAGGTCAATGTGAGCGTCTTTCACAATGTGAATACTTATCACTAAGATGTCCGGCCGTCAACGGGTACCCGGCAGCAGAGACGCTCGTGATCATGACTTGTGCGCTGACATGACTGGGCGCGGAAACCGCTGCCCGGGCAGCGGTTTCCGCGCACTCTTGACCTTAATTCCAGCCGGCCCGGGCGGGTCAGTGGGCACTCGGGGCCAGCTGGCGGCGCCGCCCGGTCCGCATCCGGTCCAGCAGGACCGCGATCACCGCCGCGAGCACGGCGGCCGCGATGACGAACAGGGCGATCTGCCAGCCGGGGGTGCCGCCGACCGTGACCGTGTGCACGGTCGCGGGGGTGGCCGTGGTGGCCGTGTCCCCGGTTCCCGGCAGCGGGACCTCGGTGGCGAAGGCGGCGGGTGCGGCGATAATCCCGCCCAGCAGGGCGGCCGCGGCGATGGCGATACGGGTGGCGTGGCGGAACATCCGGCGGATGGTAGTCATGACAGTCTCCGTGAAAAGTCGGGGCCGAAAGTGACGGCCCGGTAGCTGGTGGAGGTCCTCAGGTGCCTTCCTGCACCTGGAAGATCTCGTCGGCGAGCAGGCCGTGGGCCTCCTTGTGGACGGTCGCCGCCGCCTCCGCGGACGGCGCCTCGACCAGGCAGAAGACCTTGCCCTCCTGCTCGTCCACCCAGTAGCGCAGGTAGCGCACGTCGTGCTGGCCCTGGGTCTGCAGGTCGGCCTTGTGGGCCTCGGCCACGTCGCTGCACGCGACGCCGCCGGAGATGTTGTGGATGTCCATGTAGAGCGGCATCGCGCTCTCCTCTTCTGTCTCGGGTGAAGCCTCGGTTGATGAGGACGAGACGAACGTATGGCGGCCGCCCCGGCCGGCGGATCGGGAGCGGTTCCCCAGATTCGCCGCGCGGTTCCCCAGTTTTCTGCTGATCACCGATATGGGTATCCGGCCTGGTAGCGCAGCAGCCCCCCGGTATGGAGACTGGAGTGGTGCTGTTGGAACGGGAAACGCAGCTGGCCGCGCTGGCCAGCTACGCGGGGGAGGCCCGGAAGGCCCAGGGCCGGCTGGTGCTTGTCGCCGGCGAGGCGGGCGTAGGCAAATCAGCGCTGGTCGAGCAGCTGCAGCGGAACCTGCCCGGCGCGAGCTGGTACTGGGGGGCCTGTGACGGGCTGTTCACCCCCCGGCCGCTCGGCCCGCTGTTCGACATCGCCAGCAAACTCGGCGGCGAGCTCCTTGAGCTGTGCCGCGCGGACGCCCCCCGCGAAGCCCTGTTCGGCGCCCTGCTGCGCCAGGTCAGCGAGCCGGATGCGCTGCACGTGGTGGTGGTGGAAGACATCCACTGGGCCGACGAGGCCACCATCGACCTGCTGCGCTACCTCGGCCGCCGGATCCGGGACGCGACCGTCCTGCTCATCGCGACCTACCGGGACGACGGGCTGGCCGCCGGGGACCTGCTCCAGCTCGCGCTGGGGGACCTGGCCACCCAGCGCTCCGTGCGGCGGGTCAGCCTCGCCCCGCTGTCGGCGGGCGCCGTGCAGGTCATGGCGGGCGGCAGCGCACGGGAAGCGGCCTCGCTGCGCCAGCTGACCGGCGGCAACCCGTTCTACCTGAGCCAGGTCATCGCGGCCGGGACGGACGGGGACGACGAGATCCCCGCGTCGGCCCGGGACGCGGTGCTGGCCCGCGCCGCCCGGCTGGACGGCGGCGCCCGCACGGTGCTGGACGCGGCCGCGCTGATCGGCACCCGCGTCGAGTTCCCGCTGCTGGAGGCGGTGACCGGCTGCCCGCCGTCCGCGGTCGACGAGCTGCTCGGAGCCGGGCTGCTCACGGGGGACGGCGCGGCGCTGAGGTTCCGGCACGAGATCGCCCGGCTGGCCGTGCAGGACGCCATCCCCGCGCACCGCCGGGGGCCCATCCACGCCCGCATCCTCGACGTCCTGCGCGCGTCCGGCGGTGACGACGACGCGCGGATGGCCTTCCACGCGGAAGGCGCGGGGGACGGCCCGGCGGTCGCGCGCTATGCTCCCGCCGCTGCCCGCCGCGCGTCGGATCTGGGCGCGCACCGCGAGGCGGCCGCGCAGTACGGGCGGGCGCTGCGTTTCGCGGACGGGGCGGATGCCGCCACGCTCGCGGGTCTGTACGACGGGTTCGCCTACGAGGTGTCGGTGCTGGATCGCTGGCAGGATGCGGTCGAGGCCCGGCAGCGCGCCCTGGACCTGTGGCGTGAGGTCGGTGACCCGCTCCGCGAGGGTGACTCGATGCGCTGGCTCGCCACGTCGCTGTGCTCGGTGAGCCGGGGCAACGAGGCACTCCCCGCCTGCCGGGCCTCGGTCGCGTTCCTCGAAGCGCTGGGCCCGAGCGCCGAGCTGGCCTGGGCCTGTGCGAGCCTCGCCACGCATCTGATGGTGCGCTATCAGAACGACGAGTCGATCAGCCTGGCCCGCCATGCGCAGGCTATCGCCGAGCCGCTGGGGCTGACCGAGGTGCTGAGCGACGCGCTCAACACCGAGGCCTGCGCCCTGCACACGACCGGCGCGGACTGGACCGCCGTGATGCGCGCCGCCCTGGACATCGGGCTGTCCGGCGGGCACGACGCCCAGGCGGGACGGGCCTACGTGAACTTCTACGCCATCTACGTCGCCGAGCGCCAGTTCGCCGAGAGCGAGCCGTACTACACCGATGGAGTGGCGTACTGCGACGAGCACGACCTCACGTCGTACTCGGTCTTCCTGCGGAGCGAGCGGACCAGCATGCTGGAGCGGACCGGCCGCTGGGACGAGGTCATCGCCATCGCGGAGGAAATGCTCCGCCGGGGCGGCCCTTCCCCGAACATCCGCCTCTGCCCGCAGAACCGGCTCGGCACCGTCCGGGCCCGGCGGGGCGAACCGGGCGCCTGGGAGAGCCTCGACGAGGCCATCCGGACCGCCGAAGCGGCCGATGAGGCGCAGAGCATCCTGCCGATCCGGCTGGCCCGCGCCGAGGCGGCCTGGCTGCAGGGCGACGAGGCCACCGCGCTCCGCGAGGCCGAGCTGGCCGACGACTGCGCCGCCCATGCCGACGCCTGGGAACGCGGTGCGGTCGCGGTCTGGCTGGTGCGCACCGGTTCGGCGCGGGGCCCGCGCGGCACCCTCGCCGAGCCCTACCAGCGGCAGCTCGACGGTGACTGGGCAGAGGCGGCCCGCCTGTGGGAGGACCTGGGCTGCCCCTACGAGGCGGCGCTGGCCCGGCTGGCGAGCACCGAGGAGCACGCGCTGCGCGAGGCCCTGCGGACCTTCACCGACCTCGGCGCGAACCCCGCCGTACGGGTGGCCCGCAAGAAGATGCGCTCACTCGGCATCCGGTCCATCCCGGCCGGCCCGCGCATCACGACCCGGGCCCACCCGCTCGGCCTGACCCGCCGCGAGCACGAGGTCCTGGACCTGATCGTGGACGGGCACACCAACGCGGAGATCGCCGGGCAGCTGTTCATCTCGGCCAAGACCGTCGATCATCACGTGTCAGCCG
>JAOPYP010000022.1 GCA_025964635.1 Actinomycetes bacterium
TGCGCCACCGATGTGACCGGGTTCGGGCTGCTCGGCCACCTGTTCAAGCTGGCCCGCGCGAGCGGGGTGTCCGCCGTGCTGGACCACGCCGCCGTGCCGCTGATCGAGGGGGCCCGGGCCGCGGTGCAGGCGGGATACGTGCCGGGCGGGAGCCGGCGGAACCTCGACTGGGTCATCCCGCACACCGACACCGGCGGCCTCAGCGAGGAAGACCTGCTGCTCCTCGCGGACGCGCAGACCTCAGGCGGCCTGCTGATCGCCGGGGAGATCCCGGGTGCCCCGGTGATCGGGGAACTGATCCCGGCCCAGGCGAGCACCCTCATCCTTCGCTAGCACCGCTCGCCGGCCAGCCGCGCGGTGCGCCGCGGGCTGCGTCCCCAGCGGGTGCCGGTGCGGCGCCGTCGTAGGCTCGGAACGGGTACCACGTCGCGGGAGGCGGTACATGACCTCGAGGACAGCACGGCGCCGGGTGCTACGGGTGACAGTCCCGGCCGGGCCGGATGAGCAGGCCGCCGCGGATGCCCGCGCGGACCTGCTGGCCGTAGAGGAGCCGCTGGAGATCCGGGTCGGCGGGCAGCCGCTCGCGGTGACCATGCGCACCCCCGGGCACGACATCGACCTGGCGGCCGGTTTCCTCGCCACCGAGGGGGTGATCGGCTCCGCGGCGGACCTGTCCCAGATCAGGATGTGCGACGACAACGTGGCCGACGTGACCCTGGCCCCCGGCATCAGCCTGCCGACCGAGCGGCTGCGGCGGAATTTCGTCACCACCAGCGCCTGCGGGGTGTGCGGCAAGGAGAGCATCGACGCGATCCGGGTCCGGGCCCGGTACGACGTCTCCGCCGACCAGGCCCGGGTGGCGCCCGCCGCGCTGGCCGCCATGCCGGACCGGCTGCGCGAGGCCCAGCGGGTGTTCGCCAGCACCGGCGGGCTGCACGCCGCCGGGATCTTCGCCGCCGCCGGGGACCTGCTGGTGCTGCGGGAGGACGTCGGCCGGCACAACGCCGTGGACAAGGTGATCGGCTGGGCCCTGCGTGAGGGACGGCTGCCGCTGACCGGGTGCGTGCTGCTGGTGAGCGGCCGGGCGTCGTTCGAGCTCACCCAGAAGGCTCTGATGGCCGGCCTGCCCATGCTGGCCGCGGTGTCCGCGCCCTCGTCCCTGGCCGCGGAACTCGCCGAGGAGTCCGGTATGACCCTGGTCGGTTTCCTGCGCGGCTCGTCGATGAACGTCTATACCGGCGCGCAGCGGCTCGGCGGGCCGGAGCCGGGGGAACAAGGGCCGGGCAGGCAGGCTCCGGCCGGGCCGAGGCTGGCGGCCGGAGAACTGGCCGGGTAATCCCCGGCGGCCAGGCCGGCCGCCGGGGATCACCACCGCTCTCAGGAGGCTGAGTTGTCCGCGACGCCCCAGCGGCGCCGGATCCGCCCGTTGACCAGGTTGAACAACAGGTCGACCGCGATTCCGACGGCCAGGATCACCAGGATGATCGAGATCGCCCCGGCCATGTCCGCCTGGTCCTGGTCGTTGCTCAGGAACACGCCGAGTGAGGGCTGGCCGAGGATGATGACCACGACCTCGCCCGCGATCAGCCCGTGCCAGCCGAAGGCCCAGCCCTGCTTAAGCCCGGTCACGAACGCGGGCAGGGTGGCCGGCATGATCACGTGCCGGTAGAGCGAGACGCGGCGCAGCCCCATGGTCTTACCCGCCCGCAGCAGGAGCGGAGGCAGGAAGTCAGCCCCCGCGATAAGACCGTTAGCGATCGCTGGTGCCGCGGTCATGACGACGACGAACAGGATGGCCGTCGTGGTGGCCCCGAACAGGATGATGGCGAACGGGACCCACACGATCGAGGGCAGCGTCTGCAGCGCGGTAATCAGCGAGCCGACCGCGGCCCGCAGCGGCCTGATCCTGGAGACCAGGGCACCCACCACGGTGCCGATGACGAGGGCCAGCGCGAACCCGATGACCGCGCGGCGCAGCGTGGTGCCGATCGCCGACCACAGCTGGGCATGGTGCAGCTGGTGCCACAGGTCGGTCAGGGTCGTCGCCGGGCCGGGCAGGATCGCGCTCTTGAAGCCGCTCAGGTACACCAGCTGCCAGATGACCAGGGCGAGCACCAGGGCCAGCAGCTTGGGCCAGGCCGCCGCCCAGGTCTTGGCCAGGATATGCCGCTTGGCCTGCTGCGGCGGGGCCAGCTCCAGCTGGTCCAGGCCGGCCAGGGCCGCGGCCGGCTCCTGCGGGGTCTCAATGGCCATGGCGGACGATCTCCTCACGCAGCCGGTCCTTGATCTTGATCGCGAGCCCCACGGTCTGCGCGGAATCCATCCCCCGCGGGCGCTCGAAGTCCACCCCGAATTCCCCGATCACCCGGCCCGGGCGGCTGCTCAGCAGCACGACCCGGTCGCCCAGCCGGACCGCCTCGCGGACCTCGTGGGTGACAAACAGGATGCTGAGCTGGCGCCGCCGCCAGATGCCCTCGAGGACCTCGTGCAGCAGGTCCCGGGTCATCGCGTCGAGCGCGCCGAAGGGCTCGTCCATCAGCAGCACGTCCGCGTCCTGGGCCAGGGCCCGGGCCAGCGCGACCCGCTGCCGCATCCCGCCGGACAGCTCGTGCGGGCGCTTATCGCCGAACGCGCTCAGCTGGACCAGGTCGAGCAGTTCGGCCACGCGCTCGCGGCGTTCCGCCCTCGGAACCCCGCTGGCGCGCAGCGGCATTTCCACGTTCTTCGCCGCGGTCAGCCACGGGAACAGCGCCGACTCCTGGAACATCAGCGCGGTACGGCGCCCGCCGGTGGACAGCTCCCCCGAGCTGGGCGCGTCCAGCCCGGCGACCAGGGACAGCAGGGTGCTTTTGCCGCACCCGGACGCGCCGATCAGGCAGACAAACTCACCCGGGGCGACGGACAGCGACACCCGGTCCAGGGCCACCAGCGCGGTGTCACCCCGGCCGAAGGTCTTGGATACCTCGTCGATCCGGATAGCCGCCCCGGTCCTGGTCTCGTCCAGCCCGGGATCAGTGGTCATGGGGGCTCCGGTTACTGCCTGGGAGTGGGCTGACGCCCCCGGGATCACTCCCGGGGGCGTAGCTCCGCGCGAATCAATGCTCATGGGCTCACCTGTGCCTGTCCGTCGGCTTTCAGCAGGGTGTTGAGGGGGCCTAGGTCGTAGATGCCGTTCAGGCTGACCGGCTGGAGCAGCCCCACCGCCACGGCGTGCTTGGCGTCCGTGGCCAGCGAGGAAGCTATGGGGTCGTCGGTGAAGGTGATCTCCTTGAACGACGCGGCGAGCGCGGAGGACTTCAGGCCCTTGCCCAGCAGCGTGGTCAGCTCGGCGTTGGCGGCCGTCTCGGCGGCCGAGGTGTTCTTGTTGATGTAGTCGTTCGCCGCGATCTGCCCCTTGAGCAGGCCGCTGACCACGCTGGCGTGCGCCTTCAGGAACGACTGGGCGACCACCAGGTTGGTCGTCACGAACTTGCCGCCCGGCCAGAGGCTGGCCTCGTTGACCAGCACCTTGCCGCCGTCCGCGACCATCTCGGAGTCGTAAGGAGCCGGTTCCCAGCCGCCGTCGATCTGGCCCGACTTGAACTGCAGCACGGCCGCCGAGTTGGGCTTGATCGGCTTGATGGAGACGTCCCCGCCGCCGGTCTGCGTGGTGGTCAGGCCGTGGGACTTGAGGTAGTACCGCAGCGCCACGTCCTGCGTGTTGCCTAGCGAGGGCGTGGCCAGCGATTTGCCCTTGAGCTGGCTGACACTGGTGATACCGGACTTGACCACGAGGGCCGCGCCGCCGGACGCCGCTCCGGAGATGATCTTGATGGCCTTCCCGCTGGACTTCTGCCAGGCGTTGATGGCCGGGTTGGGGCCGACGTAGGCCGCGTCCAGCTGGCCGGCCAGCAGCGCGGTGGTCTCCTCGGTACCGGAGCTGAAGACAGACGTCTTGAGCGTGACCCCGCTGCCCAGATTCTTGGTGAAGAAGCCCTTGTTCAGCCCGACCAGGGCCGACGCGTGGGTGATGTTGGCCAGGAAGCCCAGCCGCAGCGTGACATGGCTGCTGCCACTGCCGCTGCTGCCGCTCCCGGAGCCGGAGGAGGCCGAGGACGACCCGCACCCGACTGCTAGGGCTGTGACGGCTGCGGCTCCGGCAGCAAGTACCACTCGTCTCATCGAAGGTCCACCTTGTCGGTCACGGTAGTTTCTCGGTCAGATTAGTATGTCGATCGGTTTGATAGGCAAAGCCGATTAAACCATACCCACCCACGGCACGTGCAAATCTGTCCCCGTCCCGGCCGGCGAGCCGAGGGTGCGATCGCACCGGACATGGCTCGCCTGGGCGTGCTTGTAACGTAAAGCGACGGTCAGATACCATCCGTTAGCCAAGGCGCCAGGTCTCGCTGCTGAACTCGATCACCCTGGCCGCCTCCGCGGTCGGCACCCTGGTCCCGGGCGGGTGGCCGGCATCCCCGGGCGCAAGCGCATCTACGGCGTCGGCGGTCTCGCCCAACTACACCGTCCTGCTCATCTCCCGGGCCGTGCCCGGCATCGCGCGACGATCATGAGCGAGTACGCCGGCCCCTACACCCGGGGCGGATGGTCGGCGCCGTCTTCGCGAACCAGGCCGCCGGCCGCATCGTCGGCCCGCTGATCGCCTCGATATTCCTGGCCTCCGGCCTATCGGACAACCTCACCTGGCGGCTGCTGCCCGGCCTGGGCGCGATACCGGGCCGGGCCGTCTTCTGCCTGCGCCGCCAGATCCACGACACGCCCCCGCATGACCTACCGCGTCGGGGCCGGCGTGGACGGCCCGCCCCGCCGGTCCCCGGGGCTGTGACCCGCCAGCTCAGCTGCCCCCGGGGGTTTGGATGTCGACGCCGAGCACCGACGGGTATTTTTGCAGGCACGACTCAAGCCGGGCGAGCTGCGCGTTGCTGGCCTTGTCGACCCGGTAGATCACGTTGTACAGGTTGTCTGAGGCCAGATGGGTGGTCGGCACCGCTTCCGGCCGGG
>JAOPYP010000083.1 GCA_025964635.1 Actinomycetes bacterium
AGCAGGTGCTGGATCGGGTTGACCCCCAGCACCGCCGCGAACAGGGATGACACCGGCGGCAGCGCCGCGGCGTGCGCGGCCACGCTGTGCGGCACGCCCTGGCGGACCAGGCCGCTGGTCAGCGACTGGGGGAGGCTGCTGGCCAGCCCGGCGATCATCAGGGAGAAGAACACCCCGATGGACAGGGCGGTGCCGGAGTTCTGGAACGTGGAGCGCATGCCCGAGGCCGCGCCGCGGTGCCGGGCCGGGACGCTGCTCATGATCGAGGAGGAGTTCGGGGCGGCGAACATGCCGCTGCCGATCCCGTTCGCGGCGATGAGCGCGGCAAAGGCCCAGTAGGGGAAGTTCACGGGGAGCAGCATCAGGCCGATGAAGCTGCCGCCGAACACGATCATGCCGGCGGTCGCGAGGCCGCGGGAGCCGAACCGGTCGGACAGGGTGCCCGAGACCGGCCCCGAGATCAGGAAGCCCGCTGTCAGCGGCAGCAGGAAGATCCCGGCCCACAGCGGGGTGGCGCTGTAGTTGTAGCCGTGCAGCGGCAGCCAGATGCCCTGCAGCCAGATGATGAGCATGAACTGCATGCCGCCGCGGGCGATGGCGACCAGCAGCCCCGCGATGCTGCCGGCGGTGAAGGCCCGGATGCGGAACAGGCTGAGCTGGAACATGGGCTCGGCGATCCTGGTCTCGATCACGGCGAAGATGGCCAGCAGCCCGACCCCGCCGGCCAGCAGGCCGAGGACCGAGGGGTTCTCCCAGCCCATGCTGTGGTGCCCGTAGGGCTGGATGCCGTCGGTGATGCCGATCAGCACGGCGCTCAGCCCGACCGCGAACGTGACGTTGCCCCACCAGTCGATCCGGCCCGGGTGCCGCTCGCCGTTGTCGCGCAGCTTGCGGTACGCCCACAGCGTGCCGAACACCCCCACGGGCACGTTGACCCAGAACACGGCGCGCCAGTCGATCGCGGCCAGCAGGCCGCCGGCGACCAGGCCGACGAACTGGCCGGCCAGCCCGGCCACCTGGTTGGTGCCCAGCGCGAAGCCCCGCCGGTCGGCCGGGAACGCGTCGGTCAGGATCGCGGCCGAGTTCGCCATGAGCATGGACCCGCCGACGGCCTGGAGCACCCGCCAGCCGATCAGCCACAGCGCGCCGTGGCCGCCCTGGAATGGATCGAACGAGAGCAGGATGGAGGCCGCGGTGAACACCGCGAAACCCGCGTTGTAGATCTTGACCCGGCCGAACATGTCACCCAGGCGGCCCAGGGTGACCACGAGCACGGCCTGGACCAGGCGGTACCCCATGATCATCCAGAGCAGGTAGCTGATGTTGCCCGCCGCCAGCGGGTCCAGGTGAATGCCGCGGAAGATGGCCGGCAGCGCGATGATCACGATGGAGCCGTCGAGCGTGGCCATGAACATGGCCGCGGTCGTGTTGGCCAGGGCCACCCAGCGGTAGCGGTCATCGGGGCTGGGTATCACCTGTCCCCCGTCAGGTCCCCCCGTCAAATGCTCTGCGCCAGTCGCTCGAGCAGCGGGGCGGCCGCCCTCAGCTGGCTGAGCTCGGCCGGGGTGAAGGCGCCCGAGAGGGCCTGGGCCAGCTGCGCGACCCGGGCGCTGCGCTTGTCCCGCAGCACCTGCTGCCCGGCCCCGGTCACCGACAGCACGGCCCGGCGGCCGTCCTCCGGGTCAGCATGCCGCGCCACGAGCCCGCGGGCTTCCAGCGCGGCCAGCGTGGCCCCCATCGATTGCGGGCTGATCTGCTCCTCTTTGGCCAGCGCGCTGGACGTGGCCGGGCCGGAGCGGTCCAGCCGGGTCAGGGCCGACGTCTCCGGCAGGCTGAGTTCGCCGTCGGGCCGGACCTGGCGCAGCCTGCGGAGCAGCAGGCCGATGCTGACCCGCAGCGCCGCGGCCACCTCGGTGACGTCCGGTTCCCGGAGGGCGGGTTCCTCGGTGCTTGCTTCCCTCGGCATGCGTTAAGGCTAAACTGATAAGGCTGGGCTTAGCAAATCGGCGGGCGGGGCCTGGGCAGGGCTGTGCGTGACGTGCGGCTGAGCGCGGTGCGGGCGGTCCGGTGCTCGCCGGGTCCCGGGTCCGGGACCTGGAGCTAGTCCCCGCCGGCGATCGTGGTCAGCGCGTCGATCCGGCTGCCCCGCTCGCCGCGGGTCAGCCACCGGTAGGCCAGATAGCCCAGGACCGCGATGATCAGGGACATGACCAGCATGATCGTGCCCAGCGCGTTGAGCGCGGGTCCGCCGTTGCCGCCATGCTGGGTGGAGTAGATGATCACCGACATGGGCGTGTTGCTGGCTTTCGAGGACAGCAGGTCGACGATCACGAAATCGTCGATGACCCCGGAGAAGACCAGCACGGCGCTGGCGAAGATGGCCGGCCCGAGCAGCGGGATCAGCACCCGGCGCATGGTGGAGAGCTGGCTGGCGCCCAGGTCGGCGGCCGCTTCCTCGTACTGGCGGCCCAGGGTGACCAGCCGGGCCTGGACGATGATGGCCGGCCAGCTGACGTTCCAGCTGACCAGCCCCAGGACCTCCGCGAGGGTGCCCAGGTGGACCGAGGTGAACAGCGCCGTGAAGACGAAGAACATCGCGACGCCGAAGATCAGCTCCGGGATCACGAACGACAGGATCATCACGTAGTTGAACGTCGAGGAAGTGACGCCGCGCCAGCGGTTGATGCCGAGCGCGAACGCCACCCCGAGCGGGACCGCGATCAGCGTGGTGAGGACGGACAGCCGCACGGTCTGGATGACCGCCGCGTGCAGTTGCGGGTTGTGCAGGACCGAGTTGACGTGGTCGGTGAAGTACCAGCGCCAGGAGAAGCCCTGCCACGCGCTCTGCGACTTCCCGTTGTTGAACGAGAACA
>JAOPYP010000472.1 GCA_025964635.1 Actinomycetes bacterium
CCCCGCGGTGCACGTGCCGGGGCCGGCCAGCCGGGTTGGCGGGCGCGGGGCGGCCCGCCTCCCTCAACGTGCGTGCCGGGCCACGGCCCTGACCCGGCGGAGCCGGTAGCCGCCGGCCACGGTGAGCAGCGCGCCCGCGGTCACCGCGGCCAGCCAGGGCAGCGGTGAGGACCCGGGCGCGGGGGCCGTGCCGCCGAGGCCGGTCGCCGCGCCGCCGTTGGGCATGACCCCGCTGCCCGCGGCGTCCATCAGGTCGGTGACCGAAAGGCCGCTGGAGGAATCCAGCACGACCAGGGTGTGGATCGTGCCCGCGGTCAGTTTGACCTGGCCCGACCACGTCTCGGTGCCACCCTTCGCGTGAACCATCCAGGTGCCGGGCGAGTTCGTCCCGTAGCTGGTGATGTTGGCGAACGGGAGATTGCGGGCCAGCGTGGCGCTACCGGCGGTCACCGTGACGTGGTGCTCCTTCAGCGACGCCTGGATCACCCGGACCAGCGACTTTCCCTTGGGCGTGGTCAGCCGGTCGTCGAGGACCTGGAGCCGCAACGCCTTGTTCGGCCCGACTCCGGCCACGGTGTAGGCGTGCCCGGGATGCACCATCAGGTTGCTGGACAGCACGGGGGCGGACGAGGGCGATGCGCCGACCCCGCGCATGGCCACGGTGTACTCGCCGTGCGGGACCCGCTCGTACGGGGAGACGGTGCCGTAGGCGACGTGCTTGAGCACGATCATCGCGTTGGGCTTGCCGTAGCTGTACAGGTAGACGTCCACCGGGGGGGTGTTCGGGGACAGGTGCGCGAGCCTGACCCAGCCGTAGGCTGACGATGCCGGGGCCTGGGTGGCGGCTGCGGACGCCGGCCCGGCCGCCGCGGTCAGCGCGACCAGGGCCCCGCTGGCCAGCAGGGCCAGCCCGGTAAGCCGGCGGCGAAGCCCGCCCCGGACAGCATTGCGGCGAAGCTGGGTGCGGGCGGGGAACCGCCAGCGCGCCCGGATCACAGAAAACTCCGTACCATCGTGCACTCCCACTCCCAGGATGAAACGTCATCCAGTGTTGACGGCGTATGTGATGGGGACTGTTCTGGCTCGGTCAGCCCTTCCCGAGCAGGCCGAGGGGGCTGGGTGCGCCGTATTCGACGCGCAGTACCGGGCGGCCGCTGGCCCGCCGGATGACGGTGATGCCCGCGGGCCGGTACGGGGCCAGCTGGGCCCGCAGGAAGCTGGCCAGCGAGGCCATGCTGTTGGGCTGGCGCCGGGTCCCCGGCCCGGCCGGCGCGATGTCCGCGGCCCGCAGCGGCATGCCCGGGCTGGCCGCAACGGCCGCCGCCGGAAAACCGACCACGTCCACCCGGTGAATGGTGGCCAGCGCGGCAAACGCGGTCAGCAGCCGGGAATCGACCTGTCCGGCGGCCAGGGCCTGGCGGGCGCGGGTGGAGGAATGCAGCCGGGGGTTGTGCAGCAACTGGCGGCCCGCTGAAGTCCTCGCGGCCACCTCGGTCCGGAGGCTGCGCAGGTAGGCTGCGGCCCCGTCGGGCGCCACCACCCGGACCGCGGTCTGCGCGCTGCCCGTCCCGAAGCTGGCCAGCACCACCGGCGCGTACACGCCGCTCAGCCGCGCGCCGAACTGGCCGCGCACGGCCGCGGTGGACACGATCAGGTCGCTGCCCAGCGGGTCGGGGTTGCTGCCGCCGAGCGTGAGCAGCCGCGCCGCCGGGATGCCCCCGGCCTCCAGCAGCGCGCACATCTGCGGGTCACAGGACACGATGGCGTCCGCGGCGATCTGCCCGGAGATCCAGCGGGCGGCGGCCGTGCGGGCCGCGGTGGCCGCCCGGATGGCCGCGGGGGTGGGCGCCCGGCCGGTCCCAGCCGGCTGGGGACCGCCGCGGGTGTGCCCGGCCGAGGCGGGGCTGCGGATCAGCGCGATGCTGATCGCGCCCGCGCCGAACAGCACCGCGGCCAGGATGAGCACGGTGAGCACCCGGAACCGGGCCTGAGCGGGCCAGCGGAGGTGCTGGCGGCGTTGCGCCCACAGTCGCACGGTCGTGAGCAGCACCGTGCCCCAGGGCGGCGGGGGCGAAGGCTGGCGTGGCGGGCCGCCGGTCCGTGGGCCGCCGGGGGCGGGTCCACGGGCGGCGGTGGCACCCGGATCCGCGCCGCCGGCGGCTGGGCTCTTACCCGGCGCTGCCGGGGTCTCGGACGGGGGGTTCCCCGACGGCGAAGACTCGGACGGCGAAGTGTCGGACGGCGGCGTCTCGGACGGCGGCGTCTCGGCTGGAGTACTCCCAGGTGGAGGACTGACGGGCGGCGGAGCGGGGGGCGCCCCGGCCCCCGGTGTCCCGCGGCCGGCTGAACCCGGGCCGCCCGGGCTGTCCCCGGCGTCCGCCGCTTCCCCGGTGCGGCGCTCGTCCTCCCGGTCCCGGCGGGCCAGGTCGACCGCCTCCTGGGCGGCCGCGAGATCCTGGACGGACAGGATCACGGCGTCCTGGGCGGAGTCCGCCCGGAAGTCGCGGGCCGCCCGGCCACCGGTCCGCGACGGGAGTCCGTCCGACTGTGCGCGCAGCCCGGAATTCCCGGGCACTCGCCCGGGTGATTTCAGCCGCCGGATTTGCGGTTGCACGCTCGTCCCCCAGTGGGCGCGCAAGGAAACAGACCACGTCCACGGCAACAGACGAGCATACGCATACGGGTTATTTCAACCGAAATAGCACAATGCAGTTAATGAAACACTTACTGTTGAGTAGGCCTCGATTTGATCACGGTACGTATAGCGCGAGCCGGGACCACGGCCGGATATCGCCGCGCACAGTTACGAGCGTCCTATTCCCGGCCTACCGGACGTGCTGGTAGAGGCTGAGCACCTGGTCCACCGCGGCGGTCCCGGTGGGCAGCAGGGCCGCCCGGGCCCGCGCGGCCGCGGCGAGGCGGCCCCGGTCCTCCGGCTCGTCCAGGAGGCGGGTGACCGCGGCGGCCAGCGCCTCGGGGTCGCCGGGGGGGACGAGGCGGGCGCCATCGTCGCCGGTCAGCTCGGCGATCCCGCCGACCCTGGTGGCCACGAGCGGCCGGCCCGCGCGCAGCGCTTCCTGCACGATGAGCGGCTGGCCTTCCCAGGCGCTCGGCACGACCACCACGTCGGCGGCGGCCAACAGCGCGGGCACGTCGCGGCGGGGGCCGAGGAACCGGACCGCGACCCCGGCCGTCCGGGCCTGGCGGCGGAGTTCCGAATCCAGGGGCCCTTCGCCCGCGATCAGGAGCAACGGAACTGCCGCGCGCCGCTGCCACCGGGCCGCGGCGCGGATCAGCGAGCCGAAATCCTTCTGGGCGGCCAGGCGCCCCACTCCCAGCACGATCTCCGGGTCCCCGGGCGCCCCGCCCGCACGTTCGCGGCCCGCGAACTCAGGGCCCGCGAACTCACGGCGCAGCGCCGCTATCTCGGCGGGTGACGCCTCCGCCGCAGCCGGGGCGGGGACGATGGCCCGCCCGGCCAGCCGGGCCCCACGGCGGCGCATCCGGTCGTCCAGGTCCCCGGACACGGTGAGGACGGCGTCCGCCCCGCGGGCGACGATCAGCTCCAGTCCGGCGTACACGGCAGCGGCCGGCCGGCCGGCGGGCGGGGCGTTGTGCACGGTGACCACCAGCGCGGTGCGCGGGGTGCCCGGCAGGGCCAGGGCCAGGGCGGCCAGCGCGCCCGCCCGGAGCCCGTGTGCGTGCAGCACGTCGGGGGCGTCGCGGGCCAGCACACGCCGGAGGCGCAGCACGGCGGCCCCGTCCCGGCCGGGACGGGGCCGGGCGGCGACGTCCACCGCACTGAAGTCCCAGCCGGGGTGCGCCGGGGCGGAGCCGGTGGTGTCGGGATCCGCCGGGCCGGGAGATGCCGGCCGGGCCGTGGCTCCGGCCCCGCAGCCGCCCGCCCCCGGGGACGCAGGATCCGCGGCGCCAGCGGGCGGCACCGGACCCTCGTCACGCGCCAGCCCTGCACCGGTGGCGGCCGGCCCGTACACGTGAACGGTGGCCCCCCGGGCGGCGCACCCGCCGGCCAGCATGGCCACGTGCCGCCCGGTCCCGCCGGCGGTCGCGCCGAGCAGGTAGCTGACGGTCAGCCCGGCCGGGCCCCCGCTCCCGGCCATGGTCACGGGCCCGTTCACGACGGTGGCTTCCGTCCGGCCAGCCGGGAGCCCGGCAGCATGTGCCGGCCGCGGGCCAGCACCGCGCGCAGATCTCCCCCGTCCAGGGCCAGCGCCGCTCCCCCGAACACCAGTGTCACGCAGCCGCAGGCCAGGATCGTGACCCCGGCATTGGAGATGAAACCGCGGGCCGGCACGGCGGAGGACAGCGCCGCGCCGGCGGCGGCTCCGGCCACCGCCCCGGCCAGGCCG
>JAOPYP010000134.1 GCA_025964635.1 Actinomycetes bacterium
GTGCTGAACTCGCACTCCCAGAGAGCGAAGTCGATGCCGGTCGGGCGGACATCTTTCCTCTCGGCCCGGGCCATGCGCCTCGCCTTGAACACGGCTTCCCGCTTCAGGTTCCTGCGTCTGAACATCAGTGCCTCTCACTGGTTGACAGGTCGGGTGGTCGTCCATCGAGGCCTGGAGCCGGTCGTGCCGCCGGGCCATCCCGGGCCGTGGTCGGAGTTCGATCCGTGACACCACCATCAACCCGAGAACGCGAGTGGCCGCAGATCGGTAGCTGGGGTCACCGACGTCTCGGGGTAGACCGTGCGGACCGTGGCCAGCGCCCAGTTCATCCTGGCTACGGCAGTGTCCGGATGGTCGCCGAACTCAACGGCCATCCGTGCGGCACAGCCGCGGACTCCGAGCAGCCGCAGCGTCGTCGCGACGACTCGGCGGACTTGGTCGGAGGAAGGCGATCGGGAGGGCTGCAGAGTCGAGGCGAACAGCGCCTCAGCCCGGACCACCTCGAATGTCCCTGGCACCCCGTGTGCGGGAAGCGATGTCCGCGTAGCCAGAGTCTCCGCCATCGTTCTTGCCTCGCTTCCTGCCACCGCGGCTTACGGGGGGTGCACCGAATGCGTCCAGCTTCACGGCCAAATCCGGCCGTGTCTTCGCGGCCAGCGCCCAGATGGGCTACCCGTCAGCAGGAATCAGCAGCCCCCGGTCAGCGGGGACCGCGTGCCTCAACCCCCGACGGTGCCAAGGCCTCAGCCATCCATGACCCAGTACCAGGTTCCAGGGCGCCGGTAGCGGGGATGGCCGCCTCCCGGGCTGACCAGGCGGAGGCGGTGCACGATGGTGGGGCGCTCCAAGTGGACCACCACGCCTGGTGGAGCACTCAGATGTCGGTGACCAATTTGACCGGCTGGCCGGTCATCCTCGCGATTGCCTGGAAATCACGATCATCGCAGAGCACCGTAAGCCGCTCACGCTCCGCGGTGGCGGCGATGAGCAAATCGACCGGGCCGGCTGACCTGTGCATCCCACCTTCAGCAAGCATCTGCTGGATCTCGCCTGCGCGCTCGTATGCCCTCTCGGACATGGGCACCCAGCCCAGCAAGTCATGCACCAACTGCTGCTTTTCCAGCCGGTCGGCCAGCGACCGCGCGGAAAACAGGAACTCCAGTTCCACGATCGGGCACATCGCAATAACGCCCGCGACAAGCTGGTCAGACCACGCCTTCCTCAGTTCACCCTGCAGGATGCGGAACAGACCCGAGGCGTCGATCAGATACAGGGCAGGACTCACCTGCGATAGGCCGCTTTGTCATCGAGGAATTCATCGAAGTCGCCACGGTCAGCCATCTCCCCCAGCCTGGCCAGGGCGCGCAGCCGCACGAGCCGCTGCCCCACCTCGCGAAGGGCAGCATTCACGGTGTCCTTCTTGGTCGTGGTCCCAAGAACCTCAGCGGCTACGGCCAGTGCTTCCTGGTCGATCTCGATCGGTGTTTTTGCCGTGGCCATGCACACCATCTCCCTGATTCGACACAGACCAGGATACCTCAGATGTCTAGTGTAGACGTCTTAGATATCTACTCTCCGAACGTAGGTCCGCCGCACACGCACGGGCGCCGCTGGCCGTGCAAGGAGATCAAGCCGCAGGGGCTGGGTTGCCCGCGCTCAGACCGTAGCGCTGGCCGTGAAGGCCACCCACCACGCCATGGATGCGAACCGGCTGATGTAGGCAGCGTCGTCGACCGTGGCATCCTGTGCCGAGTGCCAGGCGTGATTACCGCGCGGCCGGGACCGGGGCTGCCGCGGTCGCCTCCAGACGGCGCGCCGCGGCCTGGGCGTTGCGCAGCAGGCCGATGTAGGCCAGGTCGAAGACGCTGCACAGGATGCCGATGCCCAGGATGAACGGGGAGTGCTCGTACACCCCGATGGTGATAGTCGGGGCCAGGGTCCCGATCCACTTGGCCACGGCGATGAGCATCGACTGGCCCCGGGGCCCGCGCCGCGCTAGGAGCATGGCGATGAACAGCCCGGACATCAGCAGGTTCTGCAGGAAGGCGGAGTACTTCGCCGCGTCCGTCCAGCCGAACTGGCCGATGAACAGCCACTGTACGGCGTACGAGGTGGCGAAGACGCCCGCGCCCAGGCCGGCGAACAGCGAACCGTTCAGCGTCGGGAACTCCGCCCGCCCGAACCGGAAGAACGTGGACACGATGACCAGGTCGATCAGCGCCCACACCAGGTTGATCACCGGCTGCGCGCCGGCAGCAGCAGCCAGACCGTGCACCGCGTAGATGGACTCCCACGCGATGTTGAGTCCCAGCGCGGCGAGCGGCATCGCGTATGTCCGGTCGCGCAGCCCGGCCCGGATGCACTCGACGTAGACGATGGTCCACGCGAGACCGCTCAGCACGGCGAGGAATGAAACCATGGGATCCTCCGGTCAGTCGTCAGTTTGTTCCCGGCGGCGGTACCGCCGGATGAGGCCTTCGACAGCGCCCCGCAGCGCGCTGTGCTCGCCGCTCATCACGGCCGTCAGCAGCAGCCCCTGGACGGCGGCGCCTGCCGTGCGCGCCGCGGCCTCCTCGCCGGTGTAGGGCAGGAACAGTTCGGTCAGCTGGTCCTGGAAGAACCGGGCCACCGGCCGCAGCCCGGCATCATGGCCGGCGGCGACGATCATCTCGAACACCGCGGCCGTTTCCACCCGCCGCTCGCTGACCAGCCGGACCGCGTAGCCGGCGCAGACCGCCGGTACCGCGGCGGCATCCTGCGCGGCCCCGGCGACCAGCGCGGCGAGCTCCAGCCCGATCGCGGACCCGGCATGCTCGAACGTGGCCCGGTGCAGGTCGGCAGCCGACGGGAAGTGATAGGTGACCGACGCCAGCGAGACGCCGGCCTCGGCGGCGGCGGCCCGGTGCGTCAACGCGGCCGACCCCCGCCCGGCGACCACCCGGGCCGCCGCGTCGAGCAGCAACTCCCGCCGCGCGGCACCGCGCGCCAGCCGGCCATCCATGCGCACCACCTAACTTTCAGTACAAATGTACTGTAATACTACGCGACGATCTCTCCCCGGCAGCCAAGGGGTGCACCCGGACTGCTCACCGCCTGGCTCAACCGGCCGGTGGCACCGGCGCAGCGCCAGGCGTCAGCTGACGACCTCGGCGGCGGCGTCCGGCACCCTGGACGGAGCCAGCCCTAACCCGATCGCCGGCAATGCCGGTTGTCATCCCCTGAGCATTCGGGGAGTGCTCGCTAAGGCGCCGCCGTCAGCCGTTGAGCGGAAGCTCGACCCGCAGGGTTGTGCCCTCCCCCGCGGGGCTCTGGATAGTGATGGCACCGCCGAGCGCCTCGACGCGGTCTTTCAGCCCGACGAGACCGGAGCCCCGGACCGGATCTGCTCCGCCGACCCCGTCGTCGCGGACGCAGAGGCAGAGGGCACCCTCGACCGTCTCCAGCTCAACATTCACGAGCGAAGCCTGGGCGTGCTTGGCTGCATTGGTGAGCGCCTCTGAGACTACGTAGTAGGTGGCGACCTCGACTCGTTCGGGCAGCCGCGCCATAGCCCGCATGTCAAGCTTGACTGGAACGGTCCAGCGGCGAGCGAGCGTCTTCAGCGCCGGGGCCAGGCCGCCCTTGGCCAGGATTGCGGGATGGATGCCGCGCGCCATTTCCCGCAGCTCATCCAGCACGCCCTCCAGCCCGTCGGCAACCTGCGTCAGCTCGTCGTCCAGGTCACCGAGCTGCGGCGGAACGGTCGTCTGCGCGGCTCGCAGTGCGAGCCTGAGTGAGACCAGCCGCTGCTGCGCGCCATCGTGCAGGTCACGCTCGATGCGCCGGCGGGTTTCGTCCGCGGTGGCCACGACTCGCGCCCGGGAGGCCGTGAGCTGCGCGAGGTGCTCCGCGTTCGCGATCGCCGTCGCCACCAGGTCGGTAAACGAGGCGAGGCGTTCCTCGGTGTCCGGGGCCAGCGCCTGCTCATCGGTCGAGTTGGCGATCATGACGCCCCACAGGCGGCCCTCGACGAGGATTGGCGTCCCGACCCCGGAGCGCAGACCCGTCTGCCGGATGACCGCGATCGCGTCGCCGGAGGCGTGCGCGGTGTTGGCGATCCGGGCCGGCCGGCGGGTCTGCGAGATGATCGTCATTAGGTTCTCCCCGCCGAGCCCGGGCCGCGCGCCAATGGGAAGGATGTCACCGCTCTTGCTCCAGCCAGCGACGATGGTCGCCGTATCGTCGGACTCGTAGCGGCTCATCGTCGTCTGGTCGGCCTGGAGCAGCTGCCCGGCCGCCTTGGTAACCGTGCCGAACACTTCCTCCGCCGGCGCTCCGCGCGCTACCAGCGTGGCGACCCGGCGCAGCGCCGCCTGCTCCTCGGCGAGCCGGGTGATTCCGGCGCGGCTCTCGGCATTGGCGATCGCCGTCGCCAGCAGGTCCGTGACGGAGGCGAGACGCGCCTCAGTGTCCGGAAGCAGCGGCTGCTTCAGGTTCGAGCCGGCGAATACCACGCCCCAGATCCGGCCCTCCACGATGATCGGCGCCCCGGCTGCCGAGCGGACCCCCCGCTCGCGGGCGTCGGCAGCGAGCGGCCCGGAGATACCAGAAAAGTCGTCGATCCGGGCCGGCCGGCCCGCCCGCAAGACCAGTACGCCGATGTTGTTCTCCCCCGTAAGGGGCCACCGGCTGCCAACCGGGAAGTGCTCGCCGGTCCTGCTCCAGGCGGCGACGAAGGTGAGCGTCTCGGTGGGCTCATAGCGGGCCAGGCGCGCGAAATCGGCGCCAACCAGCCGCCCCACCTCCTCGGTGACCGCCGCGAACAACTCCTGTGCGGGCGACGCCCGCGCCACCAGCGTCGCGACCCGCCGCAGCGCCGCCTCGACCCGCCGGGACGACGCCTGCTCCTCGGCGAGCCGGGCGAGCTTGCCGATCAGGATCGCGGTGACCGGTCCGACGATCGCGAACGCGGCCAGCGAGACAAGGTCGGGCTGCAGGTAAAGGCCGAAGGTTCCATAGGGGCGCGCAAAGAAGAATGCTCCCTCCAGAATGCCGAGCACGACCTCGGCGAGCGCGGGCCAGGTGCCGCCGATGACCGCGATCGCCATGACGACCAGCAGTATGCAGAACAGGACCCCGCCCAGCCCCAGGGATACCCGGAACGGCAGCGCGGCAAGCGTCACCAGCGTGGGGCCGACGATCGCCAGAACCCACGCTGCCACTCGGCGGGCCCGCGGCCCATGGCCCGGCGAGGCCCCGGCCAGACCCCGCAGCAGGCTCATAACCGTGAGGGCAACCGGCGAGTATCGCCTGCGAGGGGCCCGGCTGCAGTCGGCGGCCGGCAGATGGCGAGATCCTCCTGTTCGAACGTCTGGCGGCCGCTCCGGCGCGGCGAGGTAAGTGCCTCAGCGCGGGCGACCGTTGAGTATTCGGCGAATTGCGTCGGCGGA
>JAOPYP010000141.1 GCA_025964635.1 Actinomycetes bacterium
TACGCCACCTGGTGGATCCGCCAGGCCATCACGCGCGCCATCGCGGACCAGGCCCGGACCATCCGGATCCCGGTGCACATGGTGGAGACCATCAACAAGATGGCCCGCGTGCAGCGCCAGCTGCACCAGGACCTGGGCCGCGAGGCCACGCCGGACGAGATCGCCGCGGAGATGGGCCTGACCCCGGACCGGGTGGCCGAGATCCAGCGGATCGCCCAGGAACCCGTCTCGCTGCAGTCGCCCATCGGGGAGGAAGACTCCGACCTCGGCGACTTCATCGAGGACGCGGACGCCGTGGTGCCCATCGAAGCGGCGGCCTTCATCATGCTGCAGGACCAGCTGGAGCAGATCCTGGACACGCTGTCCCCCCGGGAGCAGAAGATCATCCAGCTCCGGTTCGGCCTGATCGACGGGCATCCCCGGACGCTGGAGGAGGTGGGCCGCGAGTTCGGCGTCACCCGGGAGCGCATCCGCCAGATCGAGTCCAAGACGCTGGCCAAGCTCCGGCACCCCAGCCGGGCCCAGATGCTCCGCGAGTACCTGGGCTGACCCGCCGCGGGTCAGCGCGTGCTGGCCCCCGTCCCTCCCCGCGCGCGGGGCAGGACGGGGGCCGCTCGCGTTGCGCGGGCCGCCGGGTTACGCGGGCGGGGCGCCCGGTCCGGCCGGTCCTGGCCCGGCGGGCGGCCCGTCCGGACGCGGGTAGACCCCATCGGGCCCAGTGGGCTGGGTGCCCGGCCCGGGATAGGTGGCGTCCGGCCCGGTGGGCTGGGTGCCCGGCTCCGGATAGGTGCCCGCCGGTCCCGGGTAGGCGGCCCCCGGCCCCGGGTACGCAGCGCCCGGCCCGGACGGTGGCCACGCGGGGGAGCCCCCCAGGTCCCTCGCCTCCTGCGCCGCGGTGAGCCGGTAGTAGATCAGCGTCACGACGAGGGCCAGGAACGGCGCGACCAGGGTGCCGGACACGACGTTGCTGATGAAGTTCCTCGCCACCAGCGGCAGCGCCAGCAGGATGAGGCCGAGCACGATGTTGAACACGATCAGGATCAGGAACACCAGCACGTAGGTGCCGAACACGTGCCACGCGTACCCGCGGACGGTCCGCCAGCTCTTGCCGAACGAGCCGAACACGCCTTCGCCGCCGATGACGATGCTCGGCACGATCAGCGACCAGAAAGTCAGCAGGACCAGCCCCGGCACGATGAGAAGCACGAACCCGATCCCGATCCCTATCCCGGCCAGGATGGACGCGGCGGCCACGGGCAGCACGTACGGCGCGACCGCGGACACGGTCTCGCCGAGGTTCAGGTCGACCCGGCCATCGCGGACGTCTTGGACCGCTTTAACCAGGGCCGCCTGGACCAGGAACGCGGCGATCAGGTTGATGAGCCAGCCCAGGAAGAGGCCGACCCCGCCGGCCAGGCCCAGCAGAGCGGCAATGATGGCCGCACCCACGTAGATCACGAAGGCAATAAGCAGGAAGTGGGCGGCAAAGCGCCTGTAGTAGCCCCAGGCTTCGCCGAGTACCCCGGATAGTGGACTCATGGGCTGGTTATACCAGTACCAATAGTGATCAAAACAATCCATGGCGCGGGGCGTCTGGAGGCGGTGTCTGCCCTGGTCAGCGCCCTGTTTAGCAGCGCAGCGTGACCCAGGAAACCGCCGGCCCGCCGGCCTAGTTTCCGCCGGCCGGCGGGCCGTTCTGCGATACGGGCTGCTGTCCTGCAGGCGTGAGCCCCGGCGCCTAGCTGCCCGTGCCGGGGGTGCCGGGGGTGCCGGGCGCGGGCGTGTACGAGCCACCCTGCGAGTGGCCATTGGCTTCCCGCGTCCGGAGGCCGGGTATGTGATTTCCGAGCGGGCCGCTCACGGTGCTCTTGGCCTTCTCGGTCAGCTGGGGTACCCGCTGCATCGCCTTGTCCTTGGCCGACCTGGCCAGGCCGGCGGCCTGGGCCTGCGCGGCCCCCGCCGCCTGCTGCATCGCTGGGCTGTCCGCCGCTTTGCGGGCCAGCTTCTTCAACTGCTCGTAACGTTCCCGGCCTGCCCGCGCGCCGACGATGAAACCGACGGCAAGGCCGGCGAAGAATATGAACCGGTACCGCATCTGGCAACCTCTTCTCAACGGTGTCGACTGCGCCAGGGTTGACCTTCCCCTGTTGTCCAGCCGTACTCCAGGTTACGCGCTGGCAAATGACCGCCCTGGGCGTGTGGGGCAGGCCGCAGGCGGCCGGGCCGCCACGGGTACCGTGCAGGGTGCGCTACCCTTGTGCGCGCGGCGAAAAGCAGGCCGGGATCCATGATCCCGGCGGCGGAATCGCCCGGTTGATCCCGCGTAGCTCAATCGGCAGAGCGTCCGGCTGTTAACCGGCAGGTTATAGGTTCGAGTCCTATCGCGGGAGCCAGCGAAAACGCACGATGGCCGGCGGGATAATCCCGCCGGCCATCGCTTTCCCCGGTGACCTTTTAACTCTCGACCTCGACCGCTTCCCGGCTCGCCGGGTCTCCGGCCGGAGTGGACAGCTGGGTCTGCGCCCCGGCCAGGTCCTCGCGCTTCACCCGGATGGCCGCGAGTATCACGACCAGGGCGATCACCATGATCCCGGCCGAGACCTCGAACCCGCGGGAGAATCCGACCGCCAGCGCGTGGTGGTAGATCTCCAGGGCGGCAGCCTTGGCTCCGGACGTGGTCACGTGGACCGGGTGGCCGGCCTTGGCCGCGGTCGCCGCAGCCGCCTTCGCGGCTTCGGCCGAGTGCCGGGCGGTGTTGGACACCACGGTCCAGGCCACCGTGCCGAGCAGGGCCAGCCCAATCGAGCCGCCGACCTGCTGGCCGACGTTGGGCAGGCTGGCCGCCAGGCCGGCGTCCCGGTCCGGGACCTTCGACAGGGCGATCAGGGTGACGGGCATGAACAGCATGCCCAGCCCGGCCGCGGTGACGATGAGCGGGCCGAGCAGCCCCCCGGTGTAGGTGCTGTGCTCGCTGATCCGTGACAGCCAGAACATCCCGCCCGCGGCAATTGCCGACCCGGCGATCAGCAGTGGCCGGGCGCCGATGCGCGGCACCAGCTGGGCGCTGACCCCGGCCATCACCATGATGGTGCCCACCATCGGCAGGAAGATAATGCCGGACTTGAGGGCGCTGTATCCCCAGACCGTCTGCACGAAGATGGTCAGGAAGAAGAACATCCCGAACATCGCGGTCCCGATGCACAGCATGATCAGGTTGGCTGCCGACCGGTTCCGGTTGCGGAAGATCCGCAACGGCATCAGCGCGTGCGGGCTGCGCGACTCGATGAAGACAAAGCTGACGAGCAGCACGACCGCGGCGGTGAGCGAGACGATGACCTTGGTGTCGCCCCAGTGCGAGACGCCGTTCGGGCTGGTGGCTGCGCTGGTCAGGCCGTAGACCAGGGCGGCCAGGCCCAGCGTGCTGGTGATGGCGCCCGGCAGGTCGAACCGGCCCGGCCGCCGCTCCGACTCGGCGAACGCCCGCGGCGCGAGGATCGCGACCGCGGCCCCGATCGGGACGTTGACGAACAGCACCCAGCGCCAGGACAGATAGGTGGTGAGCAGGCCGCCGGCGATCAGTCCGACCGCGGCGCCGCCGATGCTCATCGCGGCGTAGACGCCCATCGCGCGGTTGCGCGGGGGCCCCTCCGGGAACGTGGTGGTGATCAGGGACAGCGCCGTCGGGGCGATGATGGCGCCGCCGACCCCCTGCAACGCACGGGCCGCCAGGAGCCAGGCCTGGGTGGTGGCGAAGCCGCCGAGCAGGGACGCCACCGAGAACAGGATGATCCCCGCGATGAACACGCGCCGCCGGCCGAGGATGTCCCCGGCCCGGCCGCCGAGGAGCAGCAAACCGCCGAAGGTCAGCGCGTAGGCGTTGACCACCCACTCCAGGCCGGTACCGGAGAACCCGAGCGCCTTCTGGACATGGGGCAGCGCAACGTTCACGATCGTCGCGTCGAGCACCACCATGAGCTGTGCGGTGGCGATGACCACCAGGGCCAGGGCGAGATGTCGTTGAACGGGGCCGGCGGCCGCGCCACGTACGGTGGCGCCCCCGGCCGCGGGCTGTGTGGAGCTCATGCCGTCTCCTTGTCAGGGCATAGTGAACCAACTTCGCGGCGGCTCCGCCGCGTGCGTACATATGTGGGACGAAGAGAGAGGCCGCCACTCATCGGCGTGCGCTCCGGCCGCTGCGCCGCGGCCGGGGATCTGCCCGGTCCGGCGGGTCAGCCGACCGGGGGAGTGACAGCAGCTGCCAGGAGGGTGGTCACCCCCTCAGCACCGCAATCGGCGGCGGGAGTGGCGCTCAGTGGCGGCGCCATCTTGTGGATGAGGGTGATCAGGGTGGCGCGCTCATCCTGGGTGAGGTATTGGCGCCACGGGGAGCGGTCCAGCATGGCCTGCTCCATCTGATTCTTCATCTCCAGGCCTGCGGCGGTCAGGACGAGCCGCTTCACCCGGCGGTCAGCCGGGTCGCTTTCCCGGACGGCCAGCCCCCGCTTTTCCAGCATGTCCGCGATGCTCGTCACGAACGACGGGTCGCAGTGCATCCGCTGGCCGAGTTCCTTCATGGCCAGCGGACCGTCGATCAGGTGCAGCGCCTTGATGAAGAAGGCCGGGACCCCGAAGCCCTTGGCCAGCTGCTCGGCCTCACCCAGGAGCCGGGTGAACAGCCCGGCCAGGGCGTCCAGGAAGTCCAGGTCAAGCTGGTTCTCATCAGTCCGCTGAGTCATGGTGCCTCCTGCCTCCCCCCGGGACGTCCGCGGCAACCCCTGAGCCGCTCAATAGTTGAGTAGCTAAAACATAGCCGAGATTGCTTGAGTAGGTCAAATTCTTATTTTCCGCAACGAAGTTCTGGCCGGCGGAATGTAATCAGAAACAACCAGAGAGTGATATCTGGCGTCTGTATAAGTATCGGGGCGGTTCGCCGTGCCGGGTGCGAGCTGGCCCGGGATGCGACGAGAACGACGTTGGCGGGGACTTGGGGGCATCCATGGACAGCGAAGTCGGGCCGCACGACGATGAGACGGGCTCCGGCTCCTGGCCTGCAGAGAACCCAGGGTGGCCCCCGCCGGACGGCGAGCCCGGCCCGGCCCGGCGCCGTTTCCTCGCGCTGGCCGGCGCGGCGGCGGGCGCCGTCCCGCTGTCCGGGATGCTGGGTCACGAGCACCGCGCGGGCGCGGCGCCGCAGCCCGGCCCGGGGACCAGGGACTGGGAGGCGCTCCGCCGCGCGCTGTCCACGCACAAGCTGATCCGCCCGGGGATGCGGGTCTACCCGGCCTCGAAGGAACTCTTCGACCCGCGGTTCGACTGGAAGCGGCCAGCCGGCATCGCGTACTGCGCCAGCCCTCGTGACGTGAGCGCCTGCCTGGCCTTCGTCCGCAAGTTCGGGCTCCCCGTCGCGGCCCGGTCCGGCGGGCACAGCTACGCGGGGTGGTCCAGCACGACCGGGCTCATGGTGGACGTGACCGCGATGAACTCGTTCCAGGTCGGGAAGGGGCAGACGGTCCGGGTCGGCACCGGCCTGCACCTGGTCGACCTGTACAACCGGCTCGCCGCGCACGGCCTGGCCGTGCCGGGCGGCTCGTGCCCCACGGTGGGGGTGGCCGGCCTCACCCTCGGCGGCGGGGCCGGGGTGCTGTCCCGGGCCTACGGCCTGACCAGTGACGCGCTGGAGGCGGTGCAGATCGTCACGGCCGACGGCACGGTCCGCAGCTGCAGCGCGTCCGTCAACAGCGACCTGTTCTGGGCCTGCCGGGGCGGTGGCGGCGGCAACTTCGGCATCGCCACCGCGTTCACGTTCCGCACCCACCGGCTGTCCCGGCTGGTGCTGTTCTTCCTGTCCTGGCCCTGGTCACAGGCGGCCAGGGTGGTGGCGGGCTGGCAATCCTGGGCGCCGTACCAGCCGGACGCCCTGTGGTCCAACCTGCACATGTCCGCGGCCCCGCACGGCCCCACGCCGATCATCCAGGTGGGCGGCACCTACCTGGGCAGCGTGGCGGGCTGCCAGCGGCTGCTGCGCGTCCTGTACTCCCGGGTGGGCTCCGCGCCGTCCGGGAGCCCGTTCGTGGCCGAGAGGACCTACAAGCAGGCGATGATGCTGGAGGCGGGCTGCGCGAACCTGTCCGTGTCCGAATGCCATCTGCCGTCCCAGACCCCCAATGGCAGGCTGGTGCGGGTCCCGTCCTACGCCAAGTCCGACTTCTTCACCCGCAAGATCCCGCCCGCGGGTATCCGCGCCCTGGTGGGCGGTATCGAGCGGATGCGCGGGGTGCGCGGCGCCGCGGGCGGCGTCGGCGCGATCGCCTTCGACGCGTGCGGCGGCGCCGTCAACCGGCCCGGCCCGTCCTCGACCGCGTTCGTGCACCGTAACTCGCTCTTCCTGGCCCAGTACTCGACCAGCTGGAACCAGGGCGGCTCGGCGGCCGGGGCGGCCCGCCAGCACGCCTGGCTGCGCTCCTTCTACGGTTCGATGCGGCCGTGGGCGAGCGGCCAGTGCTACCAGAACTACGTGGACCCGGACCTGAAGAACTGGCGGCAGGCGTACTACGGCGCGAACTACG
>JAOPYP010000225.1 GCA_025964635.1 Actinomycetes bacterium
GCGGCACGGCGGCCCGCCAGGCCCCGCCCGCCCCGGGCCCGTCCGGGCCGCCGGCCAGCACTGGTTATCCGGCCCCGGCGGCGGCCGCCACCCCGGGCTGGGGCAGCGACCGCGGCGCCGCGTCCGAGGCACCCTCGGCCCAGTCGGGCCTGGGCAACCCGTACGGCAGCTACGTGGACACGACCCCGCCGGCCGCGGCCACCCCGCCCGCCCCGGCGCGGACGGCACCGCCCGCCGCGCCCGCATCCCCCTACCAGCCAGGCCAGCCGCCGGCCAGCGACAGCAGCTACCCCGGGTACACGACCAGCCCGGCGGCGTCCTACTCCGACCCGTACGGTTCCGGCCCGGCGGGCTATCCGGCCAGCGGCCCGCAGCCGCCGGCCGGCTCTCGGGCGGAGCAGGGCACCACCTGGTACTCGGCGCCACCGGCGGCGCCCGCGCCGCAGCCGCCGGCCAGTGCCTATCCCTACCAGCCCGATCCCGGCTACCCGGCTGCGCCTGACTACGGCAGCCAGCCTGGCCACGCGAGCTATCCCGGCACACCGCCGGCGGGCAGCAGGGATGACAGCCGCTACCGGAGCGGGCAGACTGATGACCCATACGGTCCTGACGGGTACAGCGGCTATCACTCTCGTCAGGGTTGACAAACCCACCCCGCGCGCCGCGACAATGTGCCGATCGACGCTAGGCAGGGGAGATGCTGGACGGAACACGGGATCACGCACGCAGTTATCATCTGCACCGGCTGGCCACGGCCCTGGATACCAAGGGGCTGCACGCGTCAGTGAAGACCACCTACCCCGCCGCGTTGCACATCTTCATCCCGGGCGCGACCATGCTCGCGGAAAGCATCGACTGCACCCCCGGCACCGACGGCATGGGGCGTCTCCGCTGGTATTACCGCTGGTCGTGGGGCGAACTGCTGCACGACGCGGAGGATCCCTCGGCGGCGGCGGCGAAGATCGCCGAGGTACTGTCTTCCCGGTGAGCGGGGCTGCCGGTGAGCCGGCGCTGCCGGTGAGCATTGGTCACTGAGCACCGGGAGCGGGAAACTCCAGCTCAAGGGCGTGCCGGAAGGTGATCTCCCCGCCGGGATTCTCCCGCAGCGAGGGCTTGATCCGTCTCACCTCGTCGGCGAAATTCCGGTGCAGCACCACCAGGTCCATGCAGCGGCGCTGGTAGAACCCGATCGCCTGGACGTTGTCGTTCCCGGTGCTCAGCCACATGCGCTGGCCCGCCCGCCGGGCCCGCCGGCGGGCTTCGGCCAGCAGGGCCGTACCGGCCCCGCGGCCTTCGGCCAGGCTGTTCAGGGTGACGACCTCGAGCCCCGGCCAGCCCGCTGCCCTGGTGCCGGCCTGCATCCGGTAGGTCAGCACGCCCAGCCGCGCGCCGCCCGGTTCTTCCTCCGCCACCAGGCCGGGCAGCCGCACCACGTCGTGCACCCCGGACAGGCTGACCACCGGCAGCCCCCAGGCGGAGGTGACGACCTGCGCCAGCCAGTCCCGGTCCCCGCCGGTGAGATCCCGGACCAGCGGCCCGGCCGCGCGGGGCCACAGGTCCGTGACGGACACCCCGGCCCTGGCCAGCATCCGGCGCAGCAACGGCAGTGACAGGCCCACCACCGTGCCCCAGTCACCGTCGATGCCCTCCACGAACGGGGCGCCGAAGCCGTCGATGCTGAACGCGCCGGCCATCCGGCCCGGCTCGCCGGTGGCCACGTAGGCCGCGATCTCCTGCTCCCCCGGCGCGCCGAAACGCACCAGCGTGCTGGCAGCCGCGATGGTGCGCTGGCCGGAGCGCGTGTCGATCAGGCAGTGGCCGGTATGCAGTGTGCCCTCCCGCCCCGACATCCGGCGCCACAGCGCCATGGCCGCCTGGGGGGATCCGGGCTTGCCCAGCGTGGCACCGTCCAGGTCGAGCAGGGAATCGCAGCCCAGCACCAGGTCACCGGGGTGCCGCCCGGCGACCGCCGACGCCTTGCGCTCAGCCAGCGTGCACACGGCGCTGGCCGTGCCGATACCGGCGCCGATGGTCTCATCCACCCCGCTGACGTCAATGACGGGGGCGAATCCGGCGTCACGGAGCAGCCGGCGGCGGGCCGGGGAACTTGACGCCAGCACCAGACGGGGAGTTCTCGTCGTCACCAGGCCAGGATTGCGCAAAGACCCCATCAATATCCAGGCAATGCCTGGGCACCCACCCCTACGGTGCTTACCGTGGGTCAGCCTGTAACTACAGCTTTAGCGGTCCCCGTGGTCACCGCGCCCCCGGCCGCGGCTCCGCCCCGGCCGGCCCTCCGGTCCTCCACCGTAGGATCGCCTGACCGCCGGTCCTGGTGGCGGGCTGTGCTGCCGTCCTGGCCCCCGGCGTTCGTGGCGCTGGCCACCCTCGCGGTCACCCTGTGGAAAATCCAGGTGCCGTCGTTCTGGCGCGACGAGGGCGCGACCCAGGCCGCCACCCAGCGGTCCTTCGCTGACCTGATCGCCATGCTCGGCCACGTGGACGTGGTGCACGGCGCCTACTACGTGCTGATGTGGCTCGAGGTGCGGCTGGCCGGCCACGGTGAGCTGGCCCTGCGGCTGCCCTCAGCCCTGGCCATGGCCGCGGCCGCGGCCCTGATCACCGTGACCGGCAGGCGGCTGGTGTCGCGCCGGGCCGGGCTGGCCGCCGGGCTCACGTTCGCGGCCCTGCCCGCGGTCAGCTGGTTCGCGCAGGACGCGCGGCCGTTCGCGCTGGAGACCGCCGCCGGCGCGGCGGCCAGCTACTTCCTGGTCCGGCTGGCCGAGGACGACGGCCGCCGACGCTGGGTGTGCCTGTATGCGGCCAGCCTCGCAGCCGCCGGCCTGGCCAACGTGTTCGGACTGCTTCTCATCCCGGCGCACGCCGCGACCCTGGCCGCCTGGCGGGGCCAGCGACCCTGGCAGGCCGTGGGCCGCCGGTGGCTCCTGGCGGTCACCGCCGCCGGCCTGGCGCTGCTGCCGCTGATCGTCGCGGCCTGGGCGCAGCGGGCCCAGGTGGGGTGGCTGCGGCCACCGGGAGTCGCGGCCGCGCTGGCTACCGGCCGGCTCGTCGGGTCGTCCGGGCTGATCCTGGGCGTCCTGGTGCTGATCGGTACCGGCCTGGCGCAGGCGGTGCTGGGCCGCCGGCTCGGGACCGCCTGGCCGGTGCGGCTGCCGGCCCTGTGCCTGCCCTGGCTCGGCCTGCCGCCGCTGATCTTGTTCGTCATGTCGCAGGTGCAGCCCGCCTACACGTTCCGCTACATCGTCTTCTGCGTGCCCGCGGCCGCGCTGCTGATCGGCACCGGCCTGGCCGCGGCGGGGCGGGTGACCGCCGCCGCGGGGCTGGTCCTGATCGTCCTGCTCACGCTGCCGTTCCAGCTGGGTGAGCGGGGACCGGCCGGGCACGCCGACAACATCCGCCGCCTGGACCAGATCGTGGCCCGGTACGCGCGCCCCGGGGATGCTGTGATCTACCCGCAGGGCGCCGGGTCGCGGTCGTTCGCCGCCGCCTACCCCTACGGGCTCGCCGGGCTGCATGACGTCATGCTGGGCGAGTCGGCCGCCCGGTCGGACACGATCGCGGGGACGGACGCGCCGGCCCAGGTCGTGCGCAGCAGGCTGGCCGGGGTCCGCCGGGTCTGGGTTATCGAGAGCGACGTGCCGCCGCCCGGACGTCCCGCCGAACTCCGGGGCCTGCCGTTCCGGCTGGTCCGGGAGTGGCAGGTGAGCGTTTCCTGGCTGCGCCTGTACCAGTACAGGACCTGATCTCAGCCCGCGGAGGTCTCCTCGGGCTCCGGCGGGGATGATTCCGCCAGCCGGGCATGCAGCCGCTCCCTGACCTCCTCGGGTGTGTAGGCGCGGCGCCGCCGCTCGGCCCGTGCGATCACCACGCCTGTGCCGGCCACGCCCGCCAGGCCTGCCAATCCTGCTACTTTCCACCAGCGCACCTGCCTAGGCTACGACCGTGCCGACCACTGCGCGCATCACTCTGGACGAAGCCCTGGAACAGACCCGGACCGGCGACATCTGGCTGTTCCGCGGCCACAAGCTGGCCGACCGGGCTATCCGGGTAGGTACGAACAGCCCCGTGAACCACGTCGGCATGTCCGTGGTGATCGAGGACCTGCCGCCGCTGATGTGGCACGCGGAACTGGGCCGGTCGCTGGAGGACCGCTGGTCGGGGACCCGGCAGCGTGGCGTCCAGCTGCACGACCTGCGGGCCGCGGTCGGGATCTGGACGGGCCGGTACCACCAGCACGCGTGGCTGCGCCAGCTGGAGCACCGGCCGCTGCCCGGGATGGAGGATGCGCTGCTGCGCACCATCGCCCGGCTGGACGGCACCCCGTTCCCCAGCACCGCCCGCCTGGCCAGCCGCTGGCTCCTCGGCCGGCTGCCCGCGCTGCCCCGGGTGCGTCACGGTGCAGACGTCCCGGCCGGCGGCCCGGATGAGGACCTCCAGGGCCCGGACCGGGCCCTGGAGACCGCGTACTGCGCGGAGGTCGTGGCGGCCACCTACCAGGCCATGGGCCTGCTGTCCGGCCGGCGCGAGCCGCAATGGTACGACCCGGGCCGGTTCTGGAGCGGCGATGACCTGGAGCTGCTGGCCGGTGCCCGGCTGGGCGGCGAGATCGCCGTCCAGGTCTCCCCTCCGGTACCCGCTGACCCACCCGCCGCATAAGTTACGGCCCCGCCGGGAATCGTCACCGTGTCACAGGTCCGGACGGGGGGGTACCGGGAGGTGGGGCAGCCGCGCGTCGACGCCTGGCGCCCGCCTGCCTCCACGGCGTACCGCCTGGAGTGGACCCGCGAGCGGATCCGTGACCGGTTCTGGGTCATCCCGGGGGCGCTGCTGCTGTCCGGCGCCGTGCTCGCCGTGCTCACCGTGGAGGCCCGGCAGATCGGCGTGCCGGCCGGCTGGCGGAGCGGCTTCTCGGTCGGGCCAGGCGAGGCGGCCGGCTTCCTGGGCATCATCGCGTCCTCCACCCTCACGTTCCTGGGCGTGGTGTTCACCCTGACCCTGGTCGCACTCCAGCTGGCCAGCTCCCAGCTGTCGCCGCGGGTGATCCGCAACTTCGTCCGCTCCGGCGTGACCAAGCTGGCCTTCGGGATCCTGCTGGCCACGTTCTCTTACGCGGTGACGGTCCTGGTGCTGAACGGCGGCCACCGGGGCGAGGCCGAATCCCGCTCGGTGACCATGGCCCTGGTCCTGGTCGCCGCCAGCCTGGCCATCTTCCTGGGGTACGTGGCCGCCACCGTCCGGCTGCTCCAGGTGGTCTCGGTCATCGCCATGGTGGCCCGGCAGACCCTGGCCGCCATCGACGACTCGGTCCCGGCCGCCGGCGCCTACCGGCCGGCGGACCGGCCGGCCCAGTCCGCCCCGCCCCGGACGATCAGCCTGCCGCTCGCCCGGGGCCGTACCCGGCGGATCACCCACGGCGTGCTGCTGGGCGTGGATCACGGCCGGCTGGCCCGGCTGGCCCGCCGGCACGGGTGCGTCCTGGAGATGCTGGTCCGGGTGGGCGAGTACGTCCCCGCGGGCTCGCCCGTGGTCGCGGTGCACGCCGCGGGCTCACCGGTGGCCCCGGTCCACGGCGCGGGCGGCGGGCCGCCGGACCGGGCCGTGCTGGCCGGGCTCAGCCTGGGCGAGGGCCGGTCGCTATACCAGGATCCCGCCTTCGGCATCCGGCAGCTGGCCGACATCGCCAGCCAGGCCCTGTCCCCCGCCGTCAACCAGCCCACCACCGCGGTCCAGGTGATCGACCGGCTGGAGGAGGTCCTGCTGTACCTGGGCCGCCGGCCGGATCGCAGCCCGTACTGCGCGGACCACGCCGGGACGGTCCGGCTGATCGAGCCGGTCCGGGACTGGGACAGCTACCTGGACCTGGCCTTCACTGAGATCACCCGGTTCGGGGGCAGCTCACCGCAGGTGGCCCGCAGGCTGCTGGCCGCCTACCAGGCGCTGCAGCGCGGGCTGGGCCCGGCGCGCCGGGCCGCGGTCCGATCGCGGCAGTCCGCGCTGCGGGAGGAAGCGGCGGGCCGGGGCGTCAGCCCCGCGATCCTGCGCCCGGACAGCATGGGCCTGGGCTAGCCCCTCATCTCCACGGGGCGGGCGCTGCGCAGCACCACGAGCGAGCGGGGGCCGACCGTGAGCTTGCCGCCGGCCCGGCCGGCCACGGCGGGCCCGGCCAGCGTGCCCGCGTCCGCCGCACCCGGCCCGAACGTGTCCAGTTCGGCCTGCCATCCGGCCTGCGGCCGGGTGTCCGGGAGCACGAAGTCGAGCGGCTCCCACCAGGCGTTCACCAGCACCAGGAAGTCGTCGTCGAGCAGCGGCGTGCCGTCCGCGGCCCGGTCCGGGCCGTCCGAGCCGTCCAGGTAGAGCGCGACGGCCAGCGCGCTGCCGTCAGCCCATTCCGCCGGGCTCATCGGGCCGCCCGCGGGGGTGAACCAGCGGAGTTCGGCCGCTTCGGTGCCGGCCAGGAAACGCCGCCGCCGGAACACCGGGTGCGCCTTGCGCAGCGCGATGACCCGTTTGCTGAAGTCGAGCAGGTCGTGGTCGGCCCGGGCCCAGTCGAACCAGGTGAGCTCGTTGTCCTGGCAGTACGCGTTGTTGTTGCCGAGCTGGGTGCGGCCGATCTCGTCGCCGCCGAGCAGCAGCGGCACGCCGAAAGACAGCAGCAGGGTGGCCAGCATGGCCCGGGACTGCCGGGCCCGCAGCGCGAGGATGTCCGGGTCGGCCGTGAGCCCCTCCGCCCCGCAGTTCCAGGACCGGTTGTCCGTGGTCCCGTCGCGGTTGGACTCCCCGTTGGCCTCGTTGTGCTTGCCGTCGTAGGAGACCAGGTCGCGCAGGGTGAACCCGTCATGCACGGTGATCAGGTTCACCGACGCGGTGGGCCGCCGGCGGGCGCCCGCGTACAGGTCGGCGGAGCCGCAGAACCGGGTGGCGAACTCGGACAGGCCGACCGGGTGGCTGCGCCAGAAGTCCCGCATGGTGTCGCGGTACCGGCCGTTCCACTCCCGCCACAACGGCGGGAAGCGGCCGAGGTCGTAGCTGTCCATCTGGCCCACGTCCCACGGCTCGGCGACCAGCTTGACCTGGGACACCACCGGGTCCTGCGCGACCAGGTCGAAGAATGCGGACACCTGGGCGAAGCCGCCGTCCTGGCGGCCCAGCGTGGCGGCCAGGTCGAAGCGGAACCCGTCCACGTGCATCTGCGTGACCCAGTAGCGCAGCGAGTCCATGATCAGCCGTAGGGTGACCGGGTCGCCGGTGTTGAGCGAGTTCCCGGTCCCGGTGGTGTCAAAATAGAACCGCGGGTCCCCGTCGTCCAGCCGGTAGTAGGCGGGGTTGTCCAGGCCGCGGAAGCACAGCGTCGGGCCCAGCTGGTTGCCCTCCGCGGTGTGGTTGAAGACCACGTCGAGGAGCACCTCGAGGCCCGCCCGGTGCAGCGCGTTCACCATCGCCTTGAACTCGGCGACCTGGCCGCCGGGCTGCCCCGCCCGGACCGCCGCCGAGTAGGCCTGGTGCGGGGCGAAGTACCCGATCGTGTTGTAGCCCCAGTAGTTGGTCAGGCCCCGCTCGACCAGGAAGGACTCGGGAACGCTCTCGTGCACTGGGAGCAGCTCGACGGTGGTCACGCCCAGGTCGAGCAGGTAGCCGATCACCGCCTCATGGGCCAGGCCGGCGTAGGTGCCGCGCAGCGGCAGCGGAACGTCCGGGTGCCGCATGGTGAGGCCCTTGACGTGCGCCTCGTAGATGATCGTGTCCTCGTAGCGGTACGCGGGCCGGTCGCCGTCGGTCCAGTCGAAGGCCTCGCCCGCGACCAGGCTGCGCGGCACCCGGGCGGCGGAGTCCGCCGCGGACGGCGAGTCGCTGCCCGGGGCGGCGTAGCCGAGGATCTCCGGGCCGGGGGTGACTGTGCCGTGCAGCGCCCGCGCATACGGGTCGAGGAGCAGTTTCGCCGGGTTGCAGCGCAGCCCGCGGGACGGGTCGTAGGGGCCGGTGACCCGGTACCCGTAGGCCTGGCCGGCGCCGATGCCCGGCAGGAAGCCGTGCCATACTCCCGCGTCAAAATCCCGCAACGAAACCCGCGTGGTCTCGGCGCCGGCCTCGTCGAACAGGCAGAGGCCGACGCGGTCGGCCACGCCGGAGGCCACCGCGAAGTTGGTGCCATCGCGGCGGACGGTCGCGCCGAGCGGGAACGGGGTGCCGGGCAGCGGGCTGGCCGGGCCCGCGGCCCCGCCCCCGGCCACGGGTTCTCCGGCCACGGGGCCGGTCACCGCTGCGCCTGCGGGCCCTGCGGGCCGTAGAGCCGCAGGATGTCGCCGACGGTCTGGACGTCACCGTGGCGGCGGCGGATCACGTCCGCGATCAGCGCGGTCCATCCGGTCTGGTGCGCGGCGCCGATCGCGGCGCCGTTGTCGCCGTGGAAGTACTCGCTGAAGACCAGGTTGTCGTGCCAGGCCGGGTCTTCCTGGAGCAGCCGGGTGCCGCCGAAGCAGGGCCGGCGGCCGTCCGGGCCCCGGGTGAAGATCGAGATGAGCCGGTCCTGCAGATCCCGCGCGATCATGTCCAGGGTCAGCCGCTGGCCGGACCCGGTCGGGTACTCGAGGGTCACCTCGTCACCGAAGAAGCGGTGGTACCGCTCCAGGGAGCTGATCAGCAGGTAGTTCAGCGGGAACCAGACCGGGCCGCGCCAGTTGGAGTTTCCGCCGAACATGGCCGTGGTGGATTCGGCGGGCTCGTAGTCGATAGTGGCCCGGACCCCCTCCACGTCGATCTCGTACGGGTACAGGCGGTGGTAGGCGGACAGGGCCCGCAGCCCGTGCGGCGAGAGGAACTCGGACTCGTCGAACAGGCGGGTCAGCAGCCGTTCCAGCCGGGCCGGGCCGGCCAGGCTGAGCAGCAGCCGCTGGGCGCCGGGCTCGCCGCGGAGCAGGCCGAGCTCACGGAGCTTCCCCGGGTCGGCCAGTCCTTCCCGGTCCAGGAAGCCGGCGAAGTTCTTGCCCAGGGTCAGCGCGCGGTCGAGGTCCGCCTCGTCGATGACCCCGGCCGCCAGGGCCGGGATGATGCCGACCATGGACCGGGTCTGCACCGGGACCGCCGTTCCGGACGGCAGCACCAGCCGGTCGTAGAACAGGCCGTCCACCTCGTGCCACAGGCCCTGGGTGTCCAGGGCCTCGCGGATGGCGGCGAAGTGCTCGATGAACTTCAGCACCAGGTCGGTGGCGGGCCGCTGCCCGGAGCGGTTCAGGATGGCGGCCATGGTGCCGAGGGCGATCGCGTAGAAGCCCATCCACCCGGTGGCGTCGGACTGCTCCAGGAGGCCGCCGGCCGGCAGGTGCGAGCGGTCCAGCGGGCCGATGTTGTCCAGGCCGAGGAAGCCGCCCTCGAACAGGTCGTTACCGTTGGGGTCCTCCAGGTTGACCCACCAGGTGAAGTTGACCAGCAGCTTGTCGAAGACCCGGCTCAGGAACTCGATGTCGCGGCCGCCGTCGATGGCGAACACCTCGAGCGCGGCCCAGGCCTGGACCGGCGGGTTGACGTCAGAGAAGTCCCACTCGTACGCGGGAAGCGCCCCGTTCGGATGCTGGAACCACTCCCGGCACAGCAGGATCAGCTGGTACTTGGCGAACGCGGGATCCACGTGGGCCAGCGCCACGCAGTGGAAGGCCAGGTCCCAGGCCGCGAACCACGGGTACTCCCACTTGTCCGGCATGGACATGATGTCGAACGCGTTGAAGTTCCGCCACCGGCTGTTCCGGCCGTCCTGCCGCTGGGGCGGCGGCGGGGGCTGGGCCGGGTCACCGTCCAGCCAGCGGGCCACGTCGTAGTAGTACAGCTGCTTGCTCCACAGCACCCCCGCGAATGCCTGCCGCATCACCAGGGCCTCGTCCGGGCTGGCCCCGGCCGGGGTCAGCCCGGCGTAGAACTCATCGGCCTCGGCCCGGCGGGCACTTATGACGCGCTCGAAGCCGGCCCCCAGCGGGTCCGGGCTCGCGGCGGCGGCCGCGGGCCGGAGCCGGAGCCGGAGCTCCGCGGTCTGGCCGGCCGGGACAGTCAGCTGGTACCAGAACGAGCACTTGGTCCCGGTCCGGTCCGGGTTCACGGTCGGCGCGCCGCTGATGACGTGGTCGCCGATGCCGTCCTTCGGGTATGGGGTGGCGCACGCCGTCCCGTAAAGCCGCTGGGTGTTGGTCTCGTTCTCGCAGAACAGCAGGGCCGGGCGGGCGCCGCCGGGGCCCGCCCCGGCGGTGAGTTCCAGCTCGCCGAGGAACGGGTGCCCGATCGTGACCGCGCCGTCCGCCGACGCGGCCAGGGCGGGGCGCGGCGCGTCATGGTCCCAGGACCAGGTGTTCCGGAACCACGCGGTCGGCAGGACGTGCAGCGTGGCCTGCTCAGGGCCGGCGTTCGTCACCGAGATCTGCATCAGCAGGTCATCCGGGGCCGCCTTGGCGTAATGCACCTCGGTGATCCAGTAACGGCTGGAATCGAACGCCCCCGTATCGATCAGCTCGTATTCGGGCTGAAGCCGGCCCCGGGCGGCATTCTGCTCGATGAGGTCCTGGTAGGGAAAGGCGCACTGGGGATAGTGGTAACGCCAGCGGTTCCATGAGTGGGTGGGGGTCGCGTCCAGGTACCACCAGTATTCCTTGACGTCCTCGCCGTGGTTGCCCTGCGGGCCGGTCAGGCCGAAAGGCCGTTCCTTGAGGATCGGGTCCCGGCCATTCCATAGCGCCAGGCCCAGGCAGAGGCGCTGCTCGATGTCACAGAAGCCGGCCAGGGCGTCCTCGCCCCACCGGTAGGCGCGCGACCGCGCGTGGTCGTGCGGGAAGTAGTCCCACGCCTGGCCATCGGGGCTGTAGTCCTCACGGACCGTTCCCCACTGCCGCTCGCTGACGTAGGGGCCCCACCGGTACCAGTCGCCCGCCTGGCGCAATCCATCCTCCAGGTGCCCCAGGCTGGCCACCCGTTCGTGCTCCGCGCCCGGTCCCCCGGGCAGCCCGCCCGGTTCAGCGTCCCCTGGCCCGCTGCCCTGCTCCCGCTCGGTGCCCACGCCATCCCCTTCCGCCGGCCCTGCCCGGCAGGCAGCGCAGTTGCTGCCAACCTGTCAGAGGTCCACGGGGTACGCCATCACCTGGCCCGAGTGAAATAAACAACGGCTCCAGCCCCCCGGGTGAGTGGCTGGAGCCGGATACGGTGCGGCCGTAGCGGGCGCGGGGCCCGGCGTTGCCGTCAGCCGCTGGGACCGCGCCGCGCGGCGCGGCCAATAACGCCGCTACCAGTAATGGCGCCGCGGGCCCACGGTGTGGCCGAGGGAGCCGAGCAGCAGCAGGATGAGCCCGACGACCAGGACGATGATCCCGAGGGTCCACAGGATCGCGACCTTGAGCAGGAAGCCGAGCAGGAGCAGGACGATTCCGACGATGATCATGAGATCTCCTCTTAGGCGTTATCCGATGAGCACGAATTGCTCTGGTGTTTCGGCCGGCCGCTGCCAGGAGGAGCGACTCCGACGCAATAACGGAGCCGATCGATGGCGAGCGCCGACGTTCCGGACAACCGCGGGAGTCTCGGCGGTTTCTCGACGGCCATTCCAGTATGCCGCAATCGCGGCCGAGTGCAAATCTTCATTGCCGGCCTGCCGCATTCCGGACGACATCTGCAGAGACCGCGGCAAGTTTGCGGCGCTGCGACCTGGCTTGCGCACGGAGCTTCTCGTACGCCTCGTGCGCGGACAGCCCCTGCTGGCCGATCAGCACGCCTTTCGCCTGCTCGATGACCGCCCGTGAGTTCAGCGCGGACTGCAGCTGCGCCGCCAGCTCGGACTGCTCCTGGCCCTGCATCATGGTGGCGATCAGCAGCGCGGCCAGGTCGGTGAAGGCCAGCAGGGCCAGCTCGCCTTCGGCCGACCAGGGGTGCCGGTCCTCAGACAGGACGGCCACCACCCCCACCGCGTCCTGGTTGTACGGCAGCGGGCTGGCCAGCACCGCGCGCACGCCCCGGTCCACGGCCGCGGCGCTGAACAGGGGCCAGCGCGCATCCTCGGTCAGGTCTTCCGCCCCGACGAGCTCCTTGTCCTCGAACGCGGCGATGCACGGCCCCTCCCGGTGCTGGATCTGGAGCTCCTCCAGGTGGGCCATCCGGTCGTCGGACACCGCGACGTTGCGCAGATGATGATCGGCGTCCGCGAGCATCAGGCCGGCTCCGTCCACGTCGAAGATGGCGTGGGTGGACCGGACGATCTCGTGCATCGCGTCCTCCACCTTCATCTCGCCGAACCGCAGCCTGCCGAGGTCGGCCATAGCCGAGCTGACGTCCCGCATGTTCACTGCCATGGGTGACCTCCTGCGGCCTAGACCTCGGCCGGCCACGTGCCCCAGCGCAGCGCGGGCTCGGGCAGTTCCGGGGGCTTGGCGAACGCGGGCGGGTGGTCGAAGTCGAGGGCGTCGAGCGGCGAGACCGCGGCCGCGTCCCGCCTGGTCAGCGGGGGCAGGTTCCACTTCTGCTCGACCAGCTTGAGCACGGAGGTGTGATCGAAGACCTGCGAGCTGACGTAGTCACGGCGGGCGTACGGCGAGACCACGCCCGCGGGGACACGGAAGCCGTAGCGGTCGTAGCGCTTCGGCCCGCCGTCCATCAGCTGGGCCTTCTTCACGTATCCCGGGGCCAGCACCCGGAGCACCGCGTGCTGCCAGGTCGCGCGGCTGAGCACGCTGCGCCCCGGCACGTCGTCCGGCTCGACGGCGGACGGCGGAGGCACGTGGTCGTAGTAGCCGCCGTGCTCGTCGTAGAGCCAGATCAGCAGGGTGCTGGACCACCCCTTGCCGTGCGTGACCCGCTTGACGACCTCGGAGGCGAAGCTCTCGCCCTTCCTGACGTCCTGCGGATTCTCCTCGGAGTAGGCCTTGAAGTCGGGGTCCACGACGCTGAACGCGGGCAGCGTGCCCTCGTCGGCGTCGGTGAAGAACTGCTCGGTGCCGCGTACGTGCTGCATGTAGCGGGCGATGCCGAGCGGGTAGATGTCGGCGGTGAACTGCATGTCCTTGCCTAGCTGGGCGAGAGAGGACGGGTTCAGGACCCGGAGTGAGCGCAGCCGGCGCTTGAGCATCCGCCGCCGGTGCCGCAGCGCCGCGCGCAGGCCGGTCTTGCCCCCGGCGAGCGGGTGATAGTTCACCCACGAGATGCCGTGCTTGCTGAGCAGGTCGAAGATGG
>JAOPYP010000270.1 GCA_025964635.1 Actinomycetes bacterium
GGACCGACCCGGCCCGGGCCGTCATGGTCGGGGACACGGTCTGGGATGTGCTCGCCGCGCAGCGCGCCGGGCTGCCCTGCATCGGGTTGCTGTCCGGCGGGATCGGCGAGGAGGAGTTGCGCGGCGCTGGTGCCGCCGAGACGTACCCGGGCCCCGGCGAGCTGCTGGAGAAACTCGCGGGCAGCGCGATCGGCCACCTCAGCGGCAGCCCAGGTCAGGGTTAGCCCAGCCCAGTGTTAGCCCAGTCCAGTGCTAGTCCTCGTCAGGTCTGGTCCGGTGTCAGGTCCGGTCCCGCGTCAGCGGCAGTCCCCGTGAACCCAGTCCTGATCGGCCCGGCGCCGGGCTGGCTGGCCGGCGCTGATCTCGCGTCCGCAGCGCGCGCACCGGCGGCCCGCAGCCTGGGCCTCGTGCCCGGCAAGCTGGGCCCAGGACTGGCCGGCCGGGGTATCGCCGCCGTCCGGCAGGCCGGTGACGGGTGAGCCGGCCGGAAAGCCGAGGCCGCCGGGGCAGTACTGGCCCAGGTGCGCGGCCCGGACCCGCTCGCCGATCCGCACCCGGAACCTCCCCCCTTTCCACCTAGGCTAGTCCGCAACTCGACGAAGAGGATGTGCTCATGCGCGCGGTGGTCGGGAGCCAGCACGGCGGTCCTGAGGTCCTCCAGATCGGGGAGGTCGCGGCGCCGCAACCGGGGCCGGGGCAGCTACTGGTGGACGTGGCCGCGGCCGGCGTCAACTACATGGACATCTACCAGCGCGAGGGGCGTCCGCCCTACGCGTCCGCCTCGCTGCCCTATGTAGCCGGAGCCGAGGGCGCCGGAACCGTGGCCGCCGTGGGGCCCGCCGTGCGCGACTTCGCCGTGGGTGACCGGGTCGCCTGGACCCAGGTGCCGGGCAGCTACGCGGAGCAGGTCGCGCTGCCCGCCGCCCTGGCGGTCCCCGTGCCAGACGGCCTGGAGCTGAGCGTCGCCGCGGCCGTCATGCTGCAGGGCATGACCGCGCACTACCTCTCTCACAGCACGTACCCGGTGAGCCAGGGTGACCACGTGGTGGTGCACGCGGCCGCGGGCGGGGTGGGGCTGCTCCTCACCCAGATGATCGCCATGCGCGGCGGCGTCAGCGTCGCCACCACATCCACCACCACCAAGGCGGTGCTGGCCCAGGAAGCCGGCGCGAACTATGTCACGGACTACGAGAACTTCCCCCAGGTGGCCCGGGAGGTCACCGACGGCGCGGGGGTGGCGGCGGTCTACGACGGCATCGGCCAGGCCACGTTCGAGGCGAGCCTCTCGGCGGTACGAGCCCGCGGCTACATGATCCTGTACGGCGCGGCCAGCGGCCCGGTCCCCCCGTTCGACCTGCAGCGCCTCAACCCGGCGGGCAGCCTGTTCGTCACCCGGCCGACGCTGGGCCACTACATGGCCAGCCGCGAGGAACTGCTGTGGCGCGCCGGGGACCTGTTCCGCTGGATCGCCGAGGGCCGCCTGTCGGTCCGCGTCGGCGGCCGTTACCCGCTGGAGCAGGCTGCCCAGGCCCAGGCGGACCTGGCCTCCCGCGGGACGACCGGCAAGCTGCTGCTGGTACCGGGCGAGGCCACGGCATGAGGCGCCGGCCGGGCCGGGTGCCGCGCCCGGCGGGATCCAGGCGCCCCGGCCAGGTGTCCGCGTGACAGTTGTCGCGGCCTGCCAGCTCAGCCTGGCCGTCGGTGACCAGGACGGCAACCTGGCCGCCGCGGCCGGGGCCGTCGCGTCGGCGGCCGCGGCCAGGGCCGCCCTGGTGGTCCTGCCCGAACTGTGCGACAGCGGCTACGTGTTCCGGGACGCCGCGGAAGCCCGCGCCCTGGCCAGCCCGGCCGCCGACTGCCCGGCGCTGCGGCAGTGGCAGGCGCTCGCCGCCAGGCACCACACCGTGATCGTGGGCGGCTTCTGCGAGCTCGGCCCGGACGGCCGGCTGTTCAACAGCGCCGCCCTGGTGGACGCGTCCGGGGTCCGCGCGGTGTACCGGAAGGCACACCTGTGGGACGCCGAGAAACTGGTCTTCACCCCCGGCGCCGGCGCCCCGCCGGTAGTGACGCTGCCCGCAGGCCGGGTGAGCGTGATGATCTGCTACGACCTGGAGTTCCCCGAGTGGGTCCGGCGCGCGGCGCTGGACGGCGCGGACCTCATCGCGGCCCCGGTCAACTGGCCGGCTGCGCCGCGGCCGCCCGCCGAGCGGCCGTCCGAGGTGGTGAAGGTGCAGGCCGGCGCCGCGGTGAACGGGGTCTTCATCGTGGTCGCCGACCGGTGCGGCACCGAGCGCGGGGTCGGCTGGGTGAGCGGCAGCCTCATCGCCGGCCCGGACGGTTACCCGCTGGCCGGCCCGGTCATTGCCGACCGGCCCGCCGTGCTGACCGCCGACTGCGACCTGCCCCGGGCCCGGGACAAGCGGATCAACTCCCGCAACGACCTTTTCGCCGACCGCCGTCCCGACCTCTACTAATGGAGATCGATCACTAACCCGCCCCACCCGCCCAGTCCGGCGGCCGCCGGCCCGGCAACGCCGCGGGGCGGGCCCATGCGGGCGGCCGCCAGGCGACGGATGGGTCGGCGCCTTCTCCGGGACGTGGCACGGACCGGACCGGGTGGTCGGGAACGGCACCTAGCCCGGGTAGCGGGCGCCGCGGACCGTAACCCGGATGGAGTAGACGGAACTGGTGGCGCATATGAAGATCTGGTTGCGCTGCGGGCCGCCGAAGGTCAGGTTGGCCACGATCTCCGGCACGTGCAGCTTGCCGAGCAGGGTGCCGTCCGGGTCGAAGCAATGCAGCCCGTCGCCCGCGGCCGCCCAGAGCCGGCCGCCGCTGTCGAGCCGGATGCCGTCGAAGGTTCCCGCCTCACAGCGCGCGAAAATGTCCCCGCCGGTCAGGCCGGTGCCGTCGTCGGTCACGGTGAACAGCCGGATATGCCGGTCCTCGCTGTCGCAGATGTACAGGCTCCGCTCGTCCGGGGTGAACGCCAGCCCGTTGGGCCGGTTGAAGTCGCCGGCCACGATGCGCAGGGCACCGGAGCCCGGATCGATCCGGTACACGTGGCAGGCGCCGATTTCGCTGTCCGCCTGGTGCCCTTCGTAGTCGCTGTCGATGCCGTAGGCGGGGTCGGTGAACCAGATCGAGCCGTCCGCGCGCTCAACGACGTCGTTCGGGCTGTTGAGCCGCTTGCCCTGGTAGCGGTCGGCGAGGACCGTGACCGACCCGTCCAGCTCGGTGCGGGTGACCTGCCGGCTGCCGTGTTCGCAGCTGACCAGGCGGCCCCGCCGGTCCACGGTATGGCCATTCGCGAAGCGGGACGGCTGACGGAAAACCCCCACGGCGCCGGTGGTCTCGTCCCAGCGCAGCAGCCGGTCGTTGGGAATGTCGCTGAACATGAGATAACGCCCGGCCGGGAAGTACGCGGGCCCCTCGGTCCAGCGGCAGCCGGTGTGCAGTACCTCGAGCTGCCGGTCGCCGTGGACGCGCCGGAACCGCTCGTCCAGAACCTCGAACTTGGCTGTAGTGGTCTCGCGCACTGGGACTCCCGCCTGGAACATTGTCTTGACATCAAGATAAAATGGATCGGACGAAGGGGCCCGCCGGGTCCCGGCCGCACCGGTGGCGGACTCCTGGAGGTGCACATGATCCATCATGTTCAGCTGGCCTGCCCGCCGGGAAGTGAGGCCGCGCTCCGCGCCTTCTACCACGGCGTGCTGGGCCTGGACGAGATCCCCAAGCCGGCCGCCCTGGCGGCCCGGGGCGGCTGCTGGTTCCGCGGCGAGGGCATCGAGCTTCACCTGGGGGTGGAACAAGACTTCCGTCCGGCCCGGAAGGCGCACCCCGGCCTGCTGGTGGCGGACCTCGACGCCTGGGCGGGCCGGCTGCGCATGGCCGGGTACCCGGTGCGGCCCGACGGCGACTTCCCCGGCATGCGCCGGTTCTACAGCGAGGATCCCCTGGGCAACCGGCTGGAGTTCCTGGAGCCAGTCTCCGGCTGACCGGCGCGCGGGCAGGCCGGCGAACACCGGCGGCGGTGCGCGAGAGGGCTTGCCGCCGGCCGGCCGCGGGCCGTTACTCGCGGTCGGCCGGCTCCGGGATCAGCACGCCAAGCAGCCAGCCGACGACGCCGACAATGATCGCGCCCCAGAACGCGGCCCAGAATCCGGTGATGTGGAACGGGAGCGTGAGCTTACCCGCGACCCAGCTGGTCAGCCAGAGCAGCAGGCCATTGACCACCAGCCCGATGAGTCCGAGCGTCAGCACGTAGAACAGGCAGCCGACCGCCTTGACCACGGGCTTGATGATGGCGTTCACCAGCCCGAAGATCACCGCGACCGCCAGCAGGGTAAGCACCTTCGACGCGGTGCTCCCGTGGCCGATCTGGATGCCGGGCACCAGCGCCGTCGCCACCGCGAGCGCCGCCGCGGTCACGACGGCCCGGATCAGGAGACGCATGCGGTAATCATCCCACGATGAGAGGTATGGGAGGGCCGTACCAGCCGGGGGACGGCCCCGGAACTCCTGGGAACCGGCGAGCGGGCCTGCACTGGTCCGCCGGCGTCCTGCCTCGCGGTCCCCGCGGCCGTCAACGCGATCGTCGTTGCCCGGGCGGCGGTGACGGACTCCCGGCGCCCGCTGGCCGTGGCCGCATCGGCGCCCGCCGCCCCGTAGCCGAATTCCCGGAGGTCAGCGCTCCCTCGGTCCCGTCACGATCACGTTGTCCCGTGACGTCGGGCAGAACGGCGTATAGGTCCATAAACCTACTCAGCTAAGCAAATTAGTAACTTAATAATGGCGCTTCGATTTGCGCTTTCACTGGACATCCAAGACGGTTCATGCCAGCATGACAAACGCGCCGGCGGATGCGGGAGACTACGAGTCGTAGTCCCCTGCATGTCTGCGTATGGGGGGGACGAGGGACCCGGTGCCTTCTTCCCGGGGGAGCGGAAACGCGGAATCGGGCTGGGACGATGGTGGCCGTGGCAATGGCCGGCTCCTGGCCCGCGAACCGTGGCGAGGGGGGAAGTAACCGTGGGCTGTGTGTGGCAATCGACATACCCTCCCGATGGGCGGTTCGCTGACGCCCGGGTACACCAGCGGTTCGCGCCCCGGCACCGCAAACCACCGCGATGGGTCCGGATTGCCCGCGCCACAGCCCCCACTATGGGCCGGCTGAAGACACGCCTATTTCCACCGGAAATGCACGAAGACCCGGCCGAAGTTCTTTGAGTCTTTCTCGACCCGGCTGTACAGCTGCTTGATTTCTTTCTGCTCAAGGAACCTCAGGACGTGCTTTTTAAGCTGACCTGAGCCCTTGCCCGGAATGATCTCCACCATGGGCGCCTTCTTGGCCACGGCCTCGTCGATGATCGCCCGGAGGGCCCGGTCGATGTCCTGGCCCCGGTTGTAAACGTCGTGCAGGTCGAGTTTCAGCTTCATGGGCTCATTTTCTCCTGGGACGGGCTCAGGTGAAGGCGCCCGATGATCTCGTCCACGGCCTGGTCCGGCGGGAGAGTCGACTCCAGCACCAGGATGTGCTCGGGGGGCTGCGGGCTCTCCAGGTCGGCAAACTGGCTGTCCAGCAGGGCAGCCGGGAAGAAATGCCCATGCCGGGCGCGCAGCCGGGCCTCCAGCATGTCCCGGCTGGCGTGCAGGAACACCATGCGGGCGCCGCGCCGCCCGGCCAGCAGTTCCTCGCGGTAGGACCGTTTCAGCGCGGAGCAGGCCAGCACCGCGGACTCGCCCGCGGCGGCGTACTCGTCCATCCGCGCCGCCACCGCGGCCAGCCAGGGCCGCCGGTCAGCGTCGGACAGCGGATGACCCGCCCGCATCTTGGCGATGTTCGCCGCCGGGTGCAATGCGTCCGCGTCGGTGAAGGGCCAGCCGAGCCTGCCCGCCAGCAGCGCACCGACTGTCGACTTGCCGCTGCCGGACACGCCGGCCACGACCACGATCATGGCCGCGAGCTTACCGGCGGCCGGCCGGGCCCACCCCCCGCAGCCTTGGCCGATGCCCTTCGCGGCGGGCACCCCCCACTGTTAGTGTCGTGTGGCCACGGGACGGCGGTGGGCCTGTCCCGGCCGTCAGAACCAGGAGATGGGATGCGAGTGCGCCGCCCCCTGTCCATTGCCGTGGGCTCGGCCGCCCTGGCCGCCGCGGTCGCGGGCAGCACCTCAGCCGCGGGCGGTGCCGCCACCGTGGCCGCGACGGCCACGGTGGCCATCAGCCCGGCCGCGGTCCATGTCCGGCAGGCTACGGCGGCCCCGCCCAGCACCGCTTACTGCGAGGCGCACTACCAGATCGCCTGCTACCAGCCCGCCCAGGTCCGGGCCGCCTACAACCTGGGCCCGCTGACGGCCAGAGGCATCACCGGCAAGGGCCAGACGATCGTCATCGTGGACTCCTACGGATCCCCGACCGTCCGCCACGACCTCAGCGTGTTCGACAAGAGGTTCCACCTGCCCGGCCCGCCGTCGCTGAGAGTGATCCAGCCGGCCGGCCGGGTGCCGAAGTACCGCCCCACCTCCAACCGGGAAGGCTGGGCCGGGGAGACCGCGCTGGACGTCGAGTGGTCGCACGCGATGGCGCCGGGCGCGAACATTCTCGTGGTGGAGACGCCGACCTCGGAGAACGAGGGCACGACCGGCTTCCCGGCGATCGTCAAGGCTGAGACGTACGTGATCGACCATCACCTCGGCGGCGTGATCAGCCAGAGCTTCAGCGCGACCGAGCAGACCTTCCCGTCCAAGAAGGCCCTGCTCAACCTGCGCGGCGCGTACAAGGATGCCGCCAGGAAGGGCGTGACCGTGCTGACCGCGACCGGCGACAGCGGCGCGGCCGACGTCAAGTTCGACCAGAGCACCTACTACCTGCACCCGGTGACCTCGTGGCCGGACAGCGACCCGCTGGTGACCGGGGTCGGCGGCACCCAGCTGCGCCAGTCGGCCAAGGGCGCGTGGCACTCCGTCGCGTGGAACGACACCTACAACGTCCCCACCCAGCAGTACATCTTCGGCAGCAAGGGCCCGAACCCGCTGGCCGGCGGAGGCGGGAAGTCCGTGATGTTCACCCGGCCCCGCTACCAGAATGGCGTGGCGGGCGTGACCGGGGGCCAGCGCGGCGTGCCGGACATCTCGATGAGCGGGGCCTGCAACGGCGCGGTGGACATGTACCAGAGCTTCCCGGGCCAGCCGGCCGGCTGGTACCCGACCTGCGGTACCAGCGAGGCCACCCCGCTGTTCGCCGGCGTGGTCGCCCTGGCTGACCAGGTCGCCGGGCACCCGCTGGGCCTGATCAACCCGGCGCTGTACCGGATGTCGGCGATGGGCAAGGCTGCGGGCATCGTGGACGTGACCACGGGCAGCAACACGGTCTCGTTCAGCCAGGGCGGCACGGCGCACACCGTGGCCGGCTTCCGCGCCCGGACCGGGTACGACCTCGCCTCCGGGGTCGGCACCGTCAACGCGGCCCGGTTCGTGCCGGAACTGGCGCACCTGGCCGGCTAGCCGTCCGCCGCCGCGGCACCCGGACCCATCCGGTCAGCCGGAAGCTCCGAATACCAGCTATGAGCACACAGGACGTGCCCCAGTCCCGCCCGGGTCCCCGGCCCGTGCCGGGACGTGAGGAAGACCTGGCTGATCTGCTCACCCTGGTGGCCCGGGGTGACGAGCCGGCCTTCGAAGCCGCGTACGACCGGCTGGCCCGCCCCGTCTACGGCCTGATCCGCAAGGTGGTGCGCGACCCGGCCCAGTCCGAGGAAGTCGCGCAGGAGGTCCTGCTGGAGGTCTGGCGCAGTGCGTCACGCTTCGACGTCAGCCGGGGCAGCGCGATGACCTGGGTGATGACGATCGCGCACCGGCGGGCCGTCGACCGGGTGCGCTCGGCGAGCGCGGAGACCCAGCGGGAGCAGAAGGTCAGCAGCGTCGCGCCGGTGCCCCCGGACGGGGTCGCGGAGACGGTGGAGTCGCGGCTGGACGCCGAGCGGGTGCGCCACTGCCTGGACTCGCTGACCGGGCTGCAGCGGCAGTCGATCACCCTGGCCTACTACGGCGGGTACACGTATCCGGAGGTCGCGTCGCTGCTCAGCACGGCCCTGGGAACGATCAAGACCCGCGTCCGGGACGGCTTGATCCGGATGCGCGACTGCATGGGGGTGAGCTGGTGAAACTCGGCCGCCATGGGAAAGCAGGCCGCCATGACCTGCACGGGCTGACCGGCGCGTACGCGCTGGACGCCCTGACCGGGCTGGAACTGGACCAGTTCGAGCTTCATCTGCACGGCTGCCTGCCGTGCGAGAACGAGGCTCGCGGCTTCCGGGAGACCGCGACCAGGCTGGCCCTGGCCGTGGCCGCCAGCCCGCCACCCGGGCTGCGTGAGCGGGTGCTCACCGCCGCCTCCGTCACCCGGCAGCTCCCGCCCGAGGTAGGCCAGGCGGAGCCGTCCCGGCTGCGGCCCGCCCGGAGCCCGTGGCTGCCCCGGATAGCGGCCGCCGTGGCTGCGGCCGCCGTGGCGGCCGCAGTGGCGCTCGGGGTCGTGCAGTCCTCCACCCAGCAGCAGCTGGACCAGGTCCAGGCCGAGAACCGGTCGGTCGCCGCGGTACTGGCCGCGCCGGACGCCCGGCTGGCCGCGCACCGCACCACGGCCGGCGGGGTGGCCACCGTGGTCGCCTCCCCATCCCGGCACGCGCTGGTCATCAGCACGTCCGGGCTGCCCGCGCTGAGCGGCGGCAAGGTCTACGAGCTGTGGTTCGTGTCCGGCCGGACCGCCCGCCGGGCCGGGCTGCTGCCGGCCCCGGCCGCCGGGCGGAGGGCGCCCCTGCTGGCGGCCGGC
>JAOPYP010000316.1 GCA_025964635.1 Actinomycetes bacterium
CCTGGTGCGCCCGGGAAGCACCGCTCTCGTCGGCCCGGAGCAGCACGGTGCCGACGACCGCGGCGGCGGCCCCCGCGCGGAACGCCGCGGCCACGTCACCGGGTTCGCCCAGCCCCCCGGCCGCCAGCAGCGGCACGGTGGTCTCGGCCCGGACCTGGGCGATCAGCGTGGTGAGCGGGACCGGCGGCGGGAGGCGCTGCGGGGTGAGCGTGCCGGAGTGCGCCCCGGCCGCCGATGCCTGGACGACCAGCAGGTCGGCGCCGGCCTCCGTGGCGGCCCGGGCCTCCTGCGCCGACGTCACGGTCAGCGCGACCACGGACCCGGCCCGGCGCAGGGCCGCGACCTCCCGCGGTTCCGGGAAGCCGAACGTGAAGCTGACCAGCGGGACGGGGTCGGCGATCAGCAGCGCGACCTTGTCGGCCCAGTGATCGTCGTCCTCGGCGGGGTCATCGCCGGGCAGGTCCAGGCCGTACCGTTCCGCCTCGGGCCGGAGGGCCCGGGCGTAGCGGCGGTACGCGGCCGCGTCGGCGGGCACCGGGTTGGGGGCGAACACGTTGACGCCGAACGGCACCCCGGCGGAGCGCACCTCGGCGATCTGCCCGGCCAGGGCCTGCGGTGCCTTGTACCCGGCGGCCAGGAAGCCGAGCCCGCCCGCCCGCGCGGCCGCGATGACCAGGGCCGGCGTGGAGGCCCCGCCGGCCATCGGCGCCGCGATCACCGGGATGTCCAGGCCGAGCCCGGCCAGCTGAGTGCTCATGCCCTCAGTGTCCTCGCGAGGCCGCCCGGCCGACCGGGGCCGGGGTCATCCCCCTGATCCAGGCGGGGCCTGGGCTAGCATCGAGAGTGGCTGGCCAGCACCATAACCATCAATTCCGGCCACCATTCGGGACTGCGCACCGAGGCTGCGGTCCCCGGTCCACTGGGATCCAGCCCGGGCCGGAGGTGATCGGGGGCAGGTGGCTGACGAGGAGACCCACAAGCCGTCCTCAGCGACCGGGACAGCGGCGCTGGGGGCAGGCTGGTCGCACGGGCACCGCGACGTGTCCGGAGGCTGGCTGCGGCCGACGGTGTTCGGCGCGGTGGACGGGCTGGTCACCAACGCCTCCCTGATCGCCGGGCTGGGCGGGGGCCATGCGTCCGCGCACACCATCGTGCTGACCGGGGTGGCGGCCCTGGTCGCGGGGGCGTTCTCGATGGGCACCGGGGAGTACATCTCGGTCACCAACCAGAACGAGCTGGTGCTCGCCGAGGTGGAGCTGGAAAAGAAGATGCACGCCCTGTTCCCCGTGGCCGAGCAGGAAGAGCTGGCCGGCTACTTCCGCGAGTACGGCGCGGACGCGGAGACCGCGGCCCGGATGGCCGCCGCGGTGTCCAAAGACCCGGGCACGGCGCTGTGCGTGCACACCCGCGAGGAACTCGGCGTCGATCCCAGCGAGCTGCCGTCAGCTCCTCTCGCGGGCTTCGCCTCGCTGTGCGCGTTCTCGCTCGGCGCGCTGGTACCGCTGCTCCCCTATCTGCTCGGCTTGCCCAACCTGGCCGCCACCCTGGTGATCACGGCGGTGGCGCTGATCACCGGCGGGATGGTCGTGGGCCGACTCACCGGGCGGCCCGTGCTGCATTCGGGGATACGCCAGTTCCTGCTGGGCGCGATGGCGATCGCGGTCACCTTCGGTATCGGCAGCCTGATCGGCGGACACGCCTGAGATACGGGCCGCCCGGCGCGCCCCACGGCCAGGGCAGCCACATAGGTTTGGGGTCATGCCCACAGCGAATCGTTCTCCCCAGCACAGCCAGGGACCGGGCAGCTCGGGCCCGGCCAGTCCCGACCCGGGGCCGACCGTCTTCGTGCTCTTCGGCGGCACGGGCGACCTCGCCAAGCGGATGGTGCTGCCCGCCTTCTACCGCCTGTTCACCGAGGGGCTGCTGCCCAGGCAGTGGCTGCTGGTCGGGAACGGGCGCGGCGACATCGCGCACGAAGACTTCCGCACGCACATTCACGACGTGCTGACCCAGTCCGGCCCGAAGCCGGAGGGGGCCGCGTGGGAGTCGTTCGCGCAGCGGGTGCGGTTCGCGGGGGGTGGGTTCAACTCCGACAATCCTGGCAGCCTGCTGGACGTGCTGAAGGAGGCCCGGGCCGCGCTGGGCGGCGCCCCGCAGCTGGTCCACTACCTGGCGGTGCCCCCGGTCGCGTTCGCGGAGCTGACCAGGGGGCTCGGCCAGCACGGGCTGGCCAAGGGCGCGCGGGTGGTGTACGAGAAGCCGTTCGGCACCTCACCGGAGGGCTTCCGGGAACTGGACCAGGTCGTGCACTCGGTGCTCGACGAGCAGCAGGTCTACCGGATCGATCATTTCCTGGGCAAAGAGGCCTGCCAGGACCTCCATCTGCTGCGTTTCGCTAACGGTCTGTTCGCGGCCATGTGGTCCCGCGAGCACGTGCAGTCGGTGCAGGTCGACGTGCCTGAGAAGCTGGGCATCACCGACCGGGCCGGCTTCTACGACGCGACCGGGGCGGTGCTGGACATGCTGGTCACGCACCTCTTCCAGGTGGCCGCCGAAGTGGCCATGGAGCCGCCCGCCAGCCTGGGCGCGCTCGACCTGCAGGGCGCCCGGGAGAGGGTGATCAACTGCTTCCGCCCGCTGGACCCGGCTGAGGTGGTGCTGGGCCAGTTCAACGGGTACCGCGACGTCCCGGGGATCGCGGCCGGCTCGACGCGGGACACCTTCGTGGCCGCGCGGCTGTGGATCGACAACGACCGCTGGCGCGGCGTGCCGTTCTACCTGCGCACCGGCAAGCGGATGGCGGCCAGCGAGCAGCAGGTCAGCCTGATCCTCCGGGAGCCGGACGGCCCCTTGGCGGGCCAGCTGCCGCCGGACAGCAACGTGCTGTCGTTCTCCATGGCGGGCAGCGGCGCGATCGACCTGTCGCTGATCACCAAGAAGCCCGGCCCCGGGCTCGTCCTGGACACGGCGCGCACCTCGATCCCGCTGTCGGAGCTCGAGGGTGCGGATCCGCTGCCGCCGTACGTCCGGCTGATCCACGACGTGCTGCTGGGCGACCGGTCGCTGTTCACCAGGCCGGACGGCTTGGCGGCCGTGTGGGAAGCTGCCACGCCGCTGCTGGCCAATCCGCCGAAGGTCATGTCGTACGCGCAGGGCTCCTGGGGACCGGCCGAGGCCCGCGAGCTCATCGCGCCGGGCCGCTGGCTCCTAGGCCAGTAACTGGGCACGCGCCAGTCACTCTCGGCGACCGTAGGCGCATGCCCAGGGCACACACCCCCCGTACGTCTGGTGAGACACGTCCGGGCAGCCCTCAAGCAACGTCCGGCAGCTGGGTCCGGTCGGTGCCCGGGAGGGGGCTGTCGAGAGTGAGCCAGCCGCCGGGGTGGGTGAAGTGCAGGGTGCCGTTGGGGTTGCCGGTGATGGTCCAGCCCAGCAGGTGGATGAAGTAGTGGTGGTGCAGATGGCAGAAGAGGGCCAGGTCATCCAGGCTGGTGGCGCCGCCTTGGCTCCAGGGGGTGATGTGGTGGGCGGTGGCCCAGGCGGCAAGGGCCCCGCAGAAGGGCCACCGGCAGCCGCGGTCGCGGGCCTCCAGCGCCCGACGCAGGCCGGGAGGTTCGGTGCGGGCGGTGCGGCCAACGCTGAGCGGCAGGCCATCGGCCCAGCGGATCGCGCCGACCCGGGCGCCGCAGCACAAGGCTAGGACCTGCCGGGCGGTCAGCATGGTGCCGTGCCCGGTCTGCCCCGGCGGCACCCCGGTCAGCAGGCCAGGGACCAGCGAGCCAGGAGCCGGCAGGCCGGGGGCAGAGGCCGGACCCGCAGCCTGAGCCTGGGCGGCGGCAGCGCCCGCCGCGGCCAGCCAGGCCGGGACGCGAGCGCCCGCAATCTGGGCCGCCTGGGCCAGGGTCTCGTCTTTGACCAGCACGCTGATGTGCGGCGCCGCTCCGTGGCGTTCCGGCGCGGACCCGCCGTCCAGGGCGGCTTTGCAGGCGGCGACCAGCCCGTCCATCCGCCGTTGCGCCGAGGTGCGTGGGTCGCCCTGCCCGCCAGGCGGGCTGAACGCCTCGGCCGCGGTCCGCACGATCTCATACGAGACCGCGTCGCCGCACGTCCCGGACAGTACCCCGGTGCTGTCCAGGGTCAGCCCGAACGACAAGTGCCGTTTCTCCCAGCGGCGCAGTTCCCGCTCCTCCGCCGCCGCGGGGTCAGCTCGGTAGGCGACCTCGTCGGCGAACTGGCGGAACCGGGCAGTATCCAGCCCCGGCGCGTGATCGAGTAATACCTGCTCGGCCAGGGCGGCAGCCTCCCCGAGATCGCCAGCCACCCGGACGATCACCTGCGCCTGATCGAAAGAGATCGCCCCGGCCTGCAGGGCCTTCTCCGTGGCCTCCAGGTCCTGCAACCCACGGGCCGTGGCCACCACCCCCGCGGCCCGCCCCGGCGCCAGGCCGCACCGGGTGCGCAGGAACGCCGACGCGGACTTGTGCCCCGCCTCCGCCGCGCCGCCGGTCGCATCCAGGGTCGCGGTCAGGCGGGACAGCTGTCCTTGTGCCTGGCTGATGAACCGGGCCAGATCACCGATCTGGTCCATCAGGCAGGCCGCATCCAAGGCGGCCGGGTCGAGGCGGGCCAGCTCGGCCAGCGCCGCGTCCCGGGCAGACTGCTCTGGTAAACACATATTCGAATCATCCCACCCACCACCGACAAAACTACGAATTACACGATGGCGAACCAGGGTCTGAACTCAGCCCACTGAGATACAGGGTGACCTCCGGTCCTTACGCTGGCAAGGTGACGGTTGATCACTTCAGCGAGGCCCGGCGCAGTCAGCCGGACGCCGGATGGGTGCTGCGGACCTGGCGGCGGAGGTCGCCGGTGCCGGGGACGAAGCCGCAGCGGGTCAGCCACGCGGTGATCCAGTCCGGGTCTTGGGTGGCTGGCGGGGACGACGTTGTAGATGTAGTTGAGTCCGCGGGCGGCGGCCTCGTCCTCCAAGTGGTCCACGATGAACGGTGAGGTCCGTGAGTCCGGCGGGGCGCTCGGCAAACTCTACGAGACTGGAGCCGGGGCCGGATAGACGCGTCCAAGGAGAAAAGTGACGAACTCCGGTCCCTTCGCGATCTTGTCAGGAGCATCGCCGGTCTGAAGCGCGAACTCCTCAAAGCACCTCATGGACGATCATGCCGACCGGGTCGTCCCCGTCCGCGTAGGCGTGCCAGTAGGTTCCCCGCCGTCCACCCAGATGACCACGAACTCCCGCAGGGGTCATCGAGGGCGCCATCTGGTGGTCCATGCTGGTCCCGCTACCCCAGCCCCGCGCAGCGCTATCACCACGCCAAGCCCGTCTTGTGAGGCCGCGCCGGCTGGCATCAGCGTCAGCATCTGCCACCTCGCGGTGCCGGTAGGCCGAGTGGAACGTCGCCAGATGTCGGAACGGCGGCAGCCCAGGCCGGGCGTGGCGGAGCCGATCCGCAGGCGCCGGTCAGGCGGGCGAGTTGGTACTTACCTGGCAGCGTGTCGTCCTGAACGAGTACCGCGACCCCTGTATGCCCGGCGTCCGGGTCAGGGCCGTGGGCGCTTTAGCCGGACGCAGGGTGGGCGCTGCGGACCTGGCGGCGCACGTCGCCGGTGCCGGGGACGAAGCCACGGCGGGTCAGCCAGCCGGTGATCCAGTCCGGGTCCTGGTGGCCGGGCGGGACCACGTTGTAGATGTAGTTGAGTCCTCGGGCCGCGGCCTCGTTCTCCAGGTGGTCCACGATGAAGTCGCCGACGCCCGCGCCCCGCCGGGCGGGGGCGACCCAGAACGTGATCTGGGCGTCGCCCCATTCGGAGTCCAGCCAGCCGTACCCGGCGATCGCCCTGTCGTCGCCGGTCACCTGCCACCACTCGTCGGCGACCGGGGTGCCGGGTGCGGGCGGGTCGAGACCGACCGCGGCCAGCTCGTCCGGGCCGAGCAGCCGCTGCTTGGCGGCGTCCCAGCGCGGGTCGTCTTCCTTGGTCCAGTGCAGCGTCATCGCTCTCCTCTGCAGGGCCTGCGTCATCGGGGGACCTCCCGGTCAGGTCAGGCGGGCAGCTTCAGGTTGTAGACCCGCAGCGCGTTGCCGGCCAGCACCAGGCCGGCGGTCTCCTGGTCCGGGCACAGCGCGGCGACGGCCCGGGCGTTCTTCGCGATGCCGGGGACACCCGGCCAGTCGGTGCCGAAGATCATCTTCCGGGTGAGCCGGTTCCAGTTGTGCTGGGCGTAGTAGTGCCGCAACCGGGACGGCGGCAGCCCGGACAGCTCGATCCAGACATGCTCGCTGGACAGGGCCAGGAACGCGGCCGCGTCGTACCACCAGCCCCGCCCGCCGTGGGCGAGCACGACGTCCAGGCGGCGGAAGTCCCGCAGCACGTCGTCCAGCAGCGCCGGGTCGGCCAGGGCGTTGGACGAGCCGGGGAACGAGCTGGTGCCGCAGTGCACCACGACCGGGATCCCGCTGGACTGGCAGATCTCGTACGCCGGGTACAGCGCCCGGTCGTTGACCGCGGCGCCCGCGTGCACCGGGTGGATCTTCAGCGCGACCGCGCCCAGGCCCAGCTGGCGTTCGAGCTCCTCGTCCACCGGGTAGTGCAGGTGCGGGTTGAGGTTGGCGATGATCTTGAG
>JAOPYP010000353.1 GCA_025964635.1 Actinomycetes bacterium
CTAGGGATCAGCCGGCCCAACCAGCCGCTCAGCTGCGTTCGCTCAGTTCGGGGTGGTCATCGAGTTCGGCGTGCTCCCGGAGCCCTTCGCCGTGCTCCCGGAGCCCGCTGTCCTCGGCCGGCAACGCAGCGCCGAGCGCTTCGACCAGGGCTATGCCACGGCGTGCCCAGCGCGCCTCATGCCGGGCCCGCTCCGCGAGGCCGCGGTAGACATGGACCTTGTAGGCGACCAGGGCGTCATGCAGTTCAGGCGGCATGACCTCCAGCCGCCGCTGCATGAGCGCGGTCGCGCGCTGCTCGAGAACCTGCGCGTGGACTTCCCAGCGCCGGCGCAGTTCCTCGTGGTAGTCCAGATGCGCCTCGAACTGGCGGCGCGCGTTGGCGAACGACCCGTACTCGAGGTACGTCGCCTTGAGCTGGAAGGCGTCTCGATCCGGGGCCGGCGGATCGAGTTCCTCGACCCACCCGACGAGCACGTCCAGGCCCGCTTCGGTAATGGAGTAGGTCCGCTTAATGCCATGATCGCCCCGGGCCACCGATTCCGCGGTGACCAGCCCTGCGGTCTCCAGCTTGCGCAGCTCGGGATAGATCTGGGAGTGCGGAGCGTGCCAGACGTTGGCGGCTGAGCGGTCGAACTGCTTGGTCAGCTCGTAACCGGTCATCGGCTCCACGGCAAGGATCGCGAGCAGGGCGTGGCGCAAGGACATCGGGTAGAGGTCTCCTCCAGGTGACGACGGGCCGGCCCGCCACAGCCGGGATCCGCGAGCATGCCCGTCGCAGGGTAGCCGAACGCGTCGTGGCGTAGGGGTTCAGCCTTGGTCCAGCCGTGTCCCGCGGCACTGCCGCGGTCACGGGCCTTGCCGTGGGGTAGGCCGGTATGTACAGTCCCCACATAGGTATCAACATACCTATTGGTATGCACATGATGGCAAGGGCACCTCGCGACCCAGGTGGCAACGATGGCACGACTCGCGATCACGCTCGCATGCGGCGACTACGACCGCACCCGCGCGCTCGCGGACGGCCGCGTCGCCGTCGAGGGTGTCGATCTGACGGTGCTGTCCCTGTCCCCGGAGGAGACCTTCTTCCGGATGGTCCGCTTCGAGGAGTTCGACGTCGCCGAGCTCTCGCTGTCCACCTTCGTGCTCACCCTCCAGCAGGACGCCCCGTTCGTCGCCATCCCGGTCTTCCCGTCCCGCGCCTTCCGGCACAACGGGATCTACGTGCACGCGGCAGCGGGCATCGAGGCGCCGGAGCAGCTGGCCGGCTGCCGGGTGGGGATCGCCGAGTACCAGCTGACCGCCAACGTCTGGATCCGCGGCATCCTCGCCGACTTCCACGGTGTGCCGGTGAACTCGGTTCGCTACGTCACCGGCGGCCTGCACCAGCCTGGCCGGGACGAGAAGGTGGCCATTCCGGTGCTGCCCGAAGGCGTCGAGGTGGTTCCCTGCCCGGATGGCCGCACGCTGTCGGAGATGCTGGTCAGCGGCGAGATCCAGGCTCTCTACACGCCCCGGGTGCCGCGCCCGTTCCTGCAGCGTGACCCGCGTGTCCGGCGGCTCTTTCCCCATGTGCGCCAGGTCGAGGAGAGCTACTTCCAGCGGACCCGGATCTTCCCGATCATGCATGTCGTCGCCATCCGGCGCGAGGTCTACCAGCGCAGCCGCTGGCTGGCCAGCTCGCTGGCCAAAGCCTTCGGGCAGGCCCGCGACCTCGCGTTCCGCGGGCTGGACGAGACCGCCTCCCTGCCGTTCGTACTGCCCTGGGTCTACGACGAGATCGACCGCGTCCAGGCGCTGATGGGCGCGGACTACTGGTCGTACGGCCTGAACGACGCCAACGAGCTGGCACTGAGCACCTTCCTGCGATACGCGCGCGAACAGGGCCTGGCCAAGGCCGACATCGAGCCCAGGGATCTCTTCGCCCCCGAGACGCTCGCCGAACTGACGATCTGAGATCACATGTCCATCAAGTGGCAGCCGCGCGGCGGAGGGCGCCCGCCACTGCGAGGGAGTCAAGGAGTTGCCATGTCACGAGGAGGACACCGAGCCCGGTGGTCAGCCGCGCATGGCGCGAGGCTCGCGCTAGCCGGCGGGCTCGGGCTGACCCTGGCCGCCTGTGCCGGGAGCGCGGCCACAGGCGGCGGCGCGTCACCCGCGGGCGCGTCGGCCACCCTGGAGATCGCCGCGTTCAGCCCGTTCACCGGGCCCAACGCCCCCTACGGGTACTTCCAGTACACCGGGTGCGTAGCCGCCGTCCACGCCATCAACGCCGCGGGCGGCGTCACCGGCCACCACTTCACCTGCACGATCGTGGACAACCGCGGCGAGCCCGCCGACGCGGTCCCGGCCGCGAACAACATGGTCGCCAGCTCACCGCACCTGGTCGGGATCGTGGACGGGGACAGCGGCCTCATGTCCGCGACGGTCCCGCTGTTCAACCAGGCGCATATCCCGGACCTGTCGGCCGGCGGGGATGTGCAGTTCGACAAGAACATCTACCCGTACTTCTGGCGGACCACGCCCGGAGACGACGTGGCGGGATACACGCTCGCCGCGTACGTCAAATTCGGCACGGGCTTTACCCGGATCGCGGCGGTGTTCGGCAACGACCAGGCCGCCCAGGGCAACGTGCCGGGCCTCGTCTCCGGCGCAAGGCACCTCGGCCTGCACATCGCCGTCAGCGAGTCCATCGCGCTCGACCAGACGACCTATGCGACCGAGGTGCAGAAGATCCTCGCCGCGCACCCACAGGTGATCGTCACCGAATCCGACCCGCAGACCGCGGGCGTGCTGCTCGGGGGCCTGAAGCAGGCGGGCTGGACCGGGCCGATCGTCGGCACGTCGGGGACGCTGGGCATCGACTATGACAAGGCCGCGATCGCCGCGATCGGCAAGGCGGCCTACGAGGCTCGCTTCGTGCGGATCATCCAGTACGCGCAGCAGTCGGGCCTGGCCTGGCAGACCTGGAAGAGCGCGCTGTTCGCGGCGGGCAGCCTGGTGAAGGACCCGGCGAGCGACGAGACCGCCATCTACGCCGAGCTTCCCTACGACCACACGACGATGTTGGCGCTGGCGATGCTGGCCGCGCACAGCACCAACCCGGTCACGTTCAACCCGTACATCGAGAAGATCACCCAGGGCCGCACCGTGGTGCACACCTTCGCCCAGGGCAAGGCCGCGCTGGCCGCGGGCAAGACCATCGACTACGTAGGGGTGACCGGGCAGGTCTCCTTCGACAAGTACCACAACTCGGCCGGGCTGTGGGCGGCGGAGAACCCGGTGACGAACCTGCCGGAGAAACTGGTCTCGGCCAGGGACGTGACCGCCGCCGAGGGGCACTAGCCAGTGCGCGGCGCCGCGCGGCCCGGGGCCCGGGAGGGCCACCGCGAGCAGGGAGGGGTGTCATGACCCTGCTGCTTGGCATCGTCATTTTCGGCGTCTACAGCGCGGCGCTGCTCGCCATCGGCGCGGTCGGCTTCACCCTGCAGTTCGGTGTGACCAACGTGCTGAACCTCGCGTTCGGGTCGATCCTCACCGCGTGCATCTTCGCCGAGTACGGCCTGACCGGGCACAGCACGAACCTGTGGATCGCGATGGCGGTCGGCGCCGCGAGCGGCGCCGTGCTCTCGCTGCTGATCGGGCACGTGGTGGTCGGCGCGTTCCTCCGCCGCGGCGCGACCGGGTTCGGGATCGCGATGGTGACCATCGCGATCAGCCTCATGGTGCAGTTCGGCCTGGAGGCGATCCAGGGGCCGGACATCCTGTCCTACAGCGCGGGCAGCCAGGCCACCATGAACATCGGCGGGGTGGTGCTGAGCAGCGGCCAGCTGACCACGATCATCGTCGCCGTGCTGGCCATGGCGGCGGTCCAGGTGCTGCTGCGGATGACCAAGTTCGGCCTCGCGATGCGGGCGACCGCGGCGGACGTCTCGCTCGCCCGGACCTGCGCGGTGTCGCCGGCCCGGACGCGCGCGGTCACCTGGCTGATCTCGGGTGCCCTGTGCGGGATATGCGGCGTGCTGCTCGGCATCGGCGAAGGCTCGTTCTCCGCCTCGACCGGGAGCGACTTCTTCATCACCCTCGCCGCCGCCGCGGTGCTCGGCGGCATCGGCAAGCCAGCCGGCGCCATGATCGGCGCTCTGATCATCGGCATCGTCAGCCAGGCCGCGGCGGCGGTCATCGCCCCGTCGTACAAGACGATCGCCGCCTGGGTCATCCTGATCGCCGTCCTGGTGCTCCGGCCGCAGGGCATCCTGGCCGAGTTCGCCGCGGACCGGGAGCTTGTCGCGTGACCTCCGGCCTCGTCTACTACCTGAGCGGGCTGGCGATCCTGCTCGGCATCAACCTCATCGCCATCTGGGGCCTCGACCTGCAGTTCGGCCTGGCGGGCATCAACAACTTCGCGTACATCGTCTTCCAGGCGGCCGGCGGTTACGCTGCGGCGCTGTTCGCGCTGAAGCCGGCCAAGGCCTACGGGGGCTTCGAGACTTACCTGGGCGGATTCAACCTGCCGTTCCCGCTGCCGCTCATCGGCGCGGCCGCCGTGGGCGGCCTGCTCGCCGTTCCGGTCGGGCTGATCGCGATCCGCCGGCTGCGCGCGGACTACCAGGCGATGGCGATGCTCGTCCTGTCGCTCATCGCCACCGGCCTGGCGGAGGCGCAGACCGGCCTGGTCAACGGCCCGACCGGGCTGGCGCTGATCCCGCGGCCGCTGGTCGGCATCGTCCATGTCACACCGCTCGGCTACAACTGGATCTTCCTCGGGCTGACCGCCGGGTGCTGCGCGCTCGCCTGGTGGGTCGCCCGCGGCATCTCCCGCTCGCCCTTCGGCCGCCTGCTGCGAGCGGTGCGGGACAGCGAGAGCGCGGTCGCCGCGCTCGGCCGTAACCCGGATGCGCTGCGGATGAAGGTGCTGATCGCCGGGGGTGCACTGGCTGGCCTGAGCGGTGGCCTGCTCGTCGAGTACGTGACCGCGTGGGGGCCGTCGAGCTGGCTGTACCCGGAGACGTTCCTCTTCTTCACCGCGCTGATCGTGGGCGGCAAGGGCAACCTGGCGGGCGGGGCGCTCGGCGCCCTTCTTGTCCCGATCGGGATCGTGGAGGCGTCCCGGCATCTGCCCGCTTTTGGCTACCCGGGCATGATCGATTCGCTCGATTGGGTCGTTATCGGGGCCTGCCTGCTCGTCTTCCTGTGGTTCCGGCCGAACGGCCTGCTTCCCGAGCGCAAACGGGTGTTCCGGGCCGGCAGGCAGCAGGCCGGCGGCACCCAGGTGAGTGGTGCATTCGCCCAGCGGCTGACCGGGTCGCGATGACCACCAGCCCTGGGGCCAGCCACCCGGCCGCCGGCGAGACCGCGCTGGCGGGTTCGCAGGCCCGGCCGCCATTGCTCCGGGTCGAGGGCCTGGCCTGCCATTTCGGTGGCGTGCTCGCCGTGCAGGACGCCACCTTCGACGTCCGGCACGGCACGATCACCGGCTTGATCGGTCCGAACGGAGCCGGCAAGTCGACGGTGATCAACCTGATCAGTGGCAGTACCCGGCCCGGCCAGGGCTCGGTCAGGTTCAACGGTGACGAGATCGCCGGGCAGCGGCCGCACGAGATCGCCCACCGGGGCATCGTGCGCACCTTCCAGCAGGCCAACGTGTTCGGCGGCCTGACGGTGCTGGAGAATCTCCTCGTCGGCGCGGCGCCATGGCGAGGCGAGCGGGTCAGTGCGGCGCTCGGCCGAAAGCAGGCCTGGTCAGCCACCCAGTCCGGGCTGCTGGACCAGGCCTGGGACATCCTGCGCCGGTTCGGGCTCGAGGGCATCGCCAACGACTACGCCCGGGCGCTGAGCGGCGGCCAGCGGCGGCTCGTCGAGCTCATGCGCGCGCTGATGGCCCAGCCAGCGCTACTACTGCTCGACGAGCCGATGGCGGGCGTCCACCCGGCGCTGGCCGCCTCGATCGCCGACCGGCTGCTGGAAATGCGCGACGCGGGGATGACCATGCTCATGGTGGAGCACGAACTCCGCCTGGTCGAGAAGCTGTGCGACCCCGTGGTCGTGATGGCGCGGGGCACCGTGCTCGCCGAGGGGTCCATGGCGGAACTGCAGTCCAACCAGGAGGTCGTCGATGCCTACCTCGGAGGTGGCGGTGGCGGCTGACCGGCGGCAGCAGACGCCCGCAGGCCGGCCGGAGCAGGCGCCCGCAGGCCACCAGGAGCAGACGCCGGCAGGCCACCAGGAGCAGACGCCGGCAGGCCGGCCGGAGCCCGTGATCCGGGCCGAGGCGGTCGTCGCGGGTTACGGAGCCGCGATCATCGTCCGGGAGGTGAGCATCACCGCCGGGCCCGGTGAGGTCGTGACGGTGGTGGGGCCTAACGGATCCGGCAAGAGCACGCTGCTGAAGACCCTGGCCGGCCTGATCACGGCCCGGGCCGGGCACATCTGGCACGGCGACGCGGACGTGACCGCGTTGCCCGCAGAGGCACGGGCCAGGCGCGGGATCGCCTACCTCCCCCAAGAGCGGGAAGTGTTCGCATCGCTCACGGTCCGGGAGAACCTGCTGATGGGCGGCTACGGGCTCAGCCGCCGCGCGCTGAAGGCCGCGCTCGAACGCGCGCACGGAACCTACCCGGCACTCAGCCACCTGGCCCGGACCCCAGCGGGCCGGCTCAGCGGCGGCGAGCGCAAGACCGTGGCGCTGGCGCGGGTCATGATGTCCTCACCATCGGTGGTGCTGCTCGACGAGCCGACCGCCAGCCTCGCCCCCATGCCGAGCGCGCAGCTACTCGAGCAGGACGTGCCCGCCCTGGCGGCTGCGGGCGTGGCGGTGATCCTCGTCGAGCAGCGGGCCGTTCAGGCGATCGCCGTCTCGGACTGGGTGTACGTCCTCGTTGGCGGGGCGGTGGAGTTGCACGGGCAGGCACGCGAGATCGGCGCGCGAGGCGATATTGGCGCGGTCTTCCTCGGCGCGAATAGCGACCATGCCGCCGTGTCCGGCGGCGCACCGCTGCCCGGGCCGGCAGGCGATACGGAGCCCGGAGGGAACGCCGCCGTCAGTCAGGAGGAGGCACCGCAGTGACTGGAGCAGTGTCCTATCCCCGCGAACGGCGTCTTGTCGCGCTAGCCTGCCGGGTGCTCGCCATGGAAGGGCTCGTAGAGACCACGCTCGGGCACGTGAGCTTGCGGGTCAGCGACACCCGCTTCCTGGTGCGGGCGCGGCGGCCGGCCGAGCACGGCCTGCTGTACACCACGCCGGAGGACATCGCGCTGGCCGATCTCGACGGGAATCTGGACCCTGGTGAGCCGCCGATCGCGCTGCCCGCCGAACTGCCGATCCACGCGGCGACGCTGGCCGCCCGCCCGGACGCCGCGGCCGTGGTGCATGCGCACTCGCCGGCCGTGGTGGCCTGCACCGTCGCTGATCTGCCGCTGCGCCCGATCGTGGGCGCCTACAACATCCCGGCGATGCGGCTGGCGCTGGCCGGCATCCCCAGGTACGGGTTCGCCGGCCTCATCCGCACCCCGGAGCGCGCGGCGGGCCTGCTCAGGGCGGCAGGTGAGCGCCCGGTCTGCCTGCTGCAGGGCCACGGCCTGGTGACCCGCGGGCCGTCGCTGGCCGCGGCGATGCTCGCCGCCATTGATGTGCATGTCCTGGCCCGGCTCACGGTCACCTGCTGGCAGACTCAGCGGCCGCTCATCGAGGTCGATCCGGACGACTACCGGGACCTTCCCGACCTCGGCCCGGGCTACGACGAGCAGGTCTGGCGGTGCTACGCCGCCAAGGCCGAGCGGCTC